>VXME01000025.1 GCA_009861545.1 Acidobacteriota bacterium
GGTGGGAAACGGCTGCGTCGGTGCGGCCTGCTCGCCAGGCACGGTCGATGCGGGTACCGGGCGTTCTTCAATCGGCCAGACCGGCTCGCCGGTGACCCGGTCGAACACGTACGTGAACGCCTGCTTGGTTATCTGCGCCACCGCCTTGATCTCGCGGCCGTCCACGGTGATGTCGATCAGCGTGGGCGGGGTCGGAATGTCATAGTCCCAGATGCCGTGATGGATAAGCTGGTAGTGCCAGACCCGCTCGCCGGTCCGCGCGTCCAGACACACCAGGCTCTCGGCGAACAGGTTGTCGCCGGGCCGATGGCCGCCGTACAGGTCGTTCGTGGGGGTCTCGACCGGAACGTATACGTAGCCGAGCTCGTGATCGGCGGACATCGGGGCCCACACCCCGGTGTTGCCGCTGTAGCGCCAGGAGTCGTTCTCCCAGGTGTCGTTGCCGAACTCGCCCGGCTGCGGGATGGTGTGGAAGATCCACAACTGCTCGCCGGTGCGCGCGTCGAACCCGCGGACGAATCCGGCCGGAAAGTCCGGCGACGGCGCGGTGGCGCGCAGCGCCGCCCCGACCACGATCACGTCGTTGACGACGAGGGCCGGGGAGTTCAGGCCGATCTGGCCGGGCTCGATGGGCGGGCGGTCGGTCCCGTCGTTGATGCCCTGGAAGAGATCGACGACGCCCTGCTCGCCGAAGGTGGGAATCGGATATCCGGTCGCGGCGTCCAGCGCAACGAGGTGATACCCCTTCGTGACATGGATGATCCGCTCGTCGCCCTGCCCGTCCGTCCAGTACGACACGCCCCGGCCCGAGCTGGCCCGCACGGGCGCGACGTCGCCCCGCTCGCCCTCGTCGAGGCGATACATCCACAGCGTCTCGCCCGTGGCCCCGTCGATGGCCGCGACGTTGCGCCGCTGGCCGGCGGAGGTGTACAGCACCCCGCCGACCATCAGCGGCGTCGCCTGGTAGTTGAAGTCGACGCGGGGGCCGAAGTTGTCCGTCCGCCAGCGCCACGCGATCTGGAGGTCGGCCACGTTGTCGCGGTCGATCTGGTCGAGCGCCGAGTACTTGGTGCTGCCCGAATCCGCGCCGTAGTACCGCCACTCGCCGTCCTGCGCGCCCTGTTGCGCCGGAGCGGACACGCTCGTAGCGAGCAGGACGGCGACAACGACCGGAATCGTCCGGATACACCGATTCAACAGCGTCGACATGTGGTGCTCCTGTTCTCCACGGCGCGGGACGAAGCGCGATCCCGACAGGTGTGCGAGGGCTCGACGCCACAAAGGCGCGGCCTCACAAGAAAAGTGGGGAGAGCGTCACGCTCTCCCCACTGCCAGCTCGACAATCGTCGCCGAACGCGACCGCTGCGGTCGCGCTGCTACTGTCCGCCGGAATTCGTCTCGGTGGACGGCCCCGGGAACGGATACCCCGGCGGTCCGTACGTGTAGTAGGCCCCCAGGTCGTCGATCTTGTCCATGTCCGGATACAGCACGCCGAAGGCGGGCGCCTCACGGCTGCCGCGCGGCGAGTACCAGACGGCGCCGTCCCGCGTGATCTGAATCTTGGGCGAATCGGCGTGCCGCTGCGGCTTCGGATAGAACGTGAACTCCTCGCTGCGCGGATCGAACTTCCAGAGCGTGGCGCCGTACTCCCCGTCCGTCCGCTGGCCGACGTCGGGGGCCCAGATGTTGTCCTCCGGGTCGGCGGCGACGTCGTACGGCTCCGCGTTCTGCTGCGGGATCGACCACTCGGTCATCTTGCCCGTGGACTGGTCCAGCTTGACCAGCTTGCCGTCCCGCTTGCCGGCCGAGTAGATGCCCCACCAGATGTTGTTCTGCGAGTCCACGTTCAGGCGCCGCGTGTGCCCGGGGTAGGTGGGCGCGGTGAACTCGGTCCACGAGTTGTTGGATGTGTCGAACTTGACGATCTTGCCGCCGCTCCACAGCGCGATCCAGATGTTGTCGTTGCGATCGGCGATGACGCCGTAGGGGATGGCATGCGGGGTCGGGATGCGGAACACCGACACCTCGCCGGTCGCCCGGTCCCACTTGCTGATGGCGCCGCCCATGATCCACCCGATGTAGATGTTGCCCTTCGAGTCCATCGCCAGCGACTGCAGGAACTTGGTCGGGTTGCGGACCACGTCGTCGGGATCCATCGGGATCTGGTACTCGAACTCCTCCGTCTCGGGGTTGAACCCCAGCAGCCGCTTCTCCGCCGCGCCGGTGCGGCCGCGGTGCTCGGGCAGCCAGATCAGGCCGGTCGGATCGATGAGGATCTCGTGGTTGCCGTTGCGCGGATCGGGATACAGATACTCCCACTGCTCGCCGGTGCGGGGATCGAGCTTGACCAGCCGGTGCGGGATGCCCCGGTCCACCAGCCAGACGTTGCCGTCGGCGTCGAAGCGCGGATCCTGCCCGTAGCGCCCGACCCGGTCGCGCGCCCACGGCTCGGCGTTGACGCCCTCGTCCGGCCCGTCCTTGGCGAGGTAGTACTCGATGTACATCGCCTTGCCGAGGGCCTCCTCGTCGACCGGCGTCTGCTGCTCGATGGCCACGCGCCGGCGCTTGCTGTCCGGCCCGAAGTTCTTCACGACGTAGGCGAGCAGGTCGTCGCGGTCCTGCCGGCCGAAGCGGAACATCGACGCGCGGAACGACAGCAGCCCCTGCCCGTAGCGCGTGGGATCCTGCTCCCCGAGCGTGCTGCCGACCATGTGGTCGATCCAGGACATCCATTGCCGCTCGGTGCCCGGCCGCGTGGGGAAGAAGTTCTCGCCGTGGCACGCCATGCAGACCTGCTCGGCGACCTCCTTGCCGGGGCCCGGCGGGTAAATCTCGTCGTAGCTCGCGTACTCGAAGGCCCCGGCCCGGCCGCTCTCCATCGCCGTCCGGCCGGCGGGGATGACGAGCGGGGGCGCGTCGCCCTCGAGCGGGCCCAGCGTCAGATCGATCTCCCCCGCGTCGCCGGCGCCCAGCGTCAGGGTCTGAACGTCCGACTCGAGGTGCTTCGTGCTGGCGCTCACCTCGTAGGCGCCCGGGAACAGGGCGACGGCCCGGTAGCGCCCCTGGTTGGTGTAGACCATGTACACCATGTCCCGGTCGAGGTTGCGCAGGTAGACCTGCGCCGCCGTGAACGACTCGGAAGCGGTCACCGTCCCTGACAGAGTAGCCGTTCCAGGCACCTCCGCCTGCAGGCCGACCCCGGTCAGGACCAGGACCGCCGCGCACGCGGCCGCGGCCAGCAGCCGGGCAGGGTGTCGGTTCGCGCCGCGCATTCTCGAAAGCATCATCGTCTCTCCTTGGACGTCCGCGCGCCGGACATCTGTTCCCTGGACGTTCGATGGGATGTGTGAGACAGAGAATGCGCCCGGCGGCAGGTCAAGTCAAGTCGCGCGCGCCCGCGCCGACCCGTGTCGACAACCGGAGACAGCGCCTGCCGACGACGCGCAGAGCCCGGACCTCGCCTCCCCGCGTGCGGATCCCGCCCGGCGGGTCATGACGCCGGAATAGAATCAGGTTTCCACGGCGACCCCTCGGCGCCGCGGCGCCCGCAACGCCGGCGGTCGCCCAGACGAAGGAGATCGACAGCGTGAGGCCCGCGAGCCTGCTCGTCGTTTCGCTGTCGGCGCTCGCTCTCATCCAGTGCGCGGCCGCCGTCGATACGGTACAGCGGCCTGACGTCGCGCCGGCCGACATCGCCGAGTTCGGTATCGCCCAGCTTCGTCTCGCCGCCCAGGAGGGAGACGCACGGGCGCAAGTCGAGCTTGGCGCCCGGTACGAGAACGGTCGCGGCGTGGAACAGGACTACCGTTCCGCGGTGGTGTGGTTCCGGCGCGCGGCCGAGCAGGGCCACGCGCCCGGCCAGGCGGCCCTGGGTTTCCTCTACAGCACCGGCCGCGGCGTGGAGCGGAACGATGCGGTCGCGACGTCGTGGCACCGCCGGGCAGCCGAGCAGGGGAACGCCCGCGCGCAGAACAACCTCGGCACCCAGTACCGGAACGGCCACGGGGTGGCGCGCGACGACGAGGAGGCGGTCCGCTGGTTCCGGCAGGCGGCCGAGCAGCAGAACGGCTTCGCGCAGAACAACCTCGGCGAGATGTACCGGGACGGCCTCGGGGTGGCGCAGGACGACGCCGAGGCGGTGCGCTGGTTCCGGCGGGCGGCCGAGCAGGGGCACGACTTCGCGCAGGTCAACCTCGGCTTCATGCACGACCGCGGTCGGGGCGTGCCGCAGGACGACACCGAAGCGCTCGGGTGGTATCGCCGCGCCGCCGAGCAGGGTCACGTGCAGGCGCAGTTCAACCTGGGCGTCATGTACCTGGAAGGCCGCGGCGTGCCCCGGGATTTCGTGGAGGCGGCGCGCTGGTATCGTCTGGCCGCCGCACAGGGCCACGCCGAAGCACAGCAGTTGGTCGGCGACGACGGCCGCTGAAAGCTGGAAACGGCCAACGCTCTTACCGCGGTTCGAAGTGTCGCTCGGGAAGCCTCCTCACGCCCGCGGGTCCGGGATCACGCGCCGGTCTTCGGCGCATCGAACAGCGTGGTCACACCGACGAGCCGGGCCGCGACGGTCGACAGGCCCAGCCGGTGATCGGCCGGATCGATCCAGCGTCCCACGCCGTCGCGCACTGCCGCCGGCCGCGCCCGCAGACGTACGTAGACCGGCTCGACGTCGAGGTCGAAGTGAGTGAACCCGTGCCGGAAGACGCCGGCCTGCTGGACCTGATCCACCAGGTCCGCCGCGATGCCGGCCTGCTCGAGGAACCGGCTCACGGACTCGCCGGCGTCACGCTCCGGCGGCGACCACAGGCCGCCCCAGATGCCGTCCGGCGGCCGCCGCTCCACCAGGCAGGCGCCCTCCGGATCGACGACCACGAAGAAACGGCTGCGCTCCAGACGGCGCTTCCGGCGCGGCGGCTTCTCCGGGTAGCCCTCGGGATTGCCCGCCGCATGCGCCTGGCAGTCCGCGCGAACGGGGCAATCGGCGCAACGCGGCCGGGTCCGGCGGCACACCGTGGCGCCCAGATCCATGATGGCCTGGGTGTAGTCCGCCACGCGTTCGTCAGGCGTGTGGGATTCGGCCAGCCGCCACAGCTCGTCGAGGGTTCCGGCCGACGACACCGCCCCGGCGACCCGGTGCCGGCGCGCCAGCACCCGCTTGACGTTGGCGTCCAGGATCGCCGCCCGCCGGCCGTGGCTCTGGGCGGCGATCGCCGCCGCGGTGGAGCGGCCGATCCCCGGCAGCCGCTGGATTCGCTCCAGTTCGTGGGGAAAGACCCCGCCGTGCTCCCGCACGACGACGCCGGCCGCCCGGTGCAGATTGCGCGCCCGCGCGTAGTACCCCAGGCCGCTCCACAGGTGCAGCACCTCGTCGAGATCGGCGTGCGCCAGGCTCGCCAGGTCCGGGAACCGCGCAAGGAACCGTTCGAAGTAGGGGACGACCGTGCTCACCTGGGTCTGCTGCAGCATGATCTCCGCCACCCAGACCCGGTACGGCGTGCGCTCGTATTGCCAGGGGAGGTTCTTGCGGCCTTGGACGTCCCACCAGGCGAGGAGGCGATGGGAGAAACCCGCCGCCGACCGCTCATCAGCCACGTTTCTTCATCAGCGGCGCGCCATGCGAGGCCAACCGCACGCCGGTCGCCGGACCCCGATGGTTCGCCTTCCTTCTCGCCGGCCGCTTCCGTGCCGCAGCCTCAGGCGGACCGGGGGTCGATCCGGACCTCCTGCCCCATCCGCTCCTCGTAGACCTTGACCATCGCGCTCTTCGGCTCGTCGCCGAACCCCATCTCGATGGCCGCGCGGTAGGCCTTCACCATCGCCTCGACGAGCGGCAGCGAGGCGTCCAGATGCGACGCCGCCTCCTGGATGTTCACGATGTCCTTGTAGGCGGCCCGCAGCGAGAAGTCGCCGTCGAAGCGGCGCTTCATGATGCGGGGCACGAAGTGCTCGCTGGCGAAGCTGCGGGAGTTGCCCGTGGTGAGGACCTCGGCAACCTGGGCCGGTTGCAGTCCTGCTTTCACGGCGAAGGGCAGGACCTCGCAGAACGCGGCGATGTTGACGTCGTAGACGATGTTGTTGACCGCCTTCATGAGCTGGCCCATGCCGACGTCGCCGCAGTGGACGACGAACTCCCCCATGACGTCGAGGTACGGCTTCGACCGCGCGAACAGATCGTCGCTGCCGCCGAACATCATGGTCAGCGTCCCCTGCTCGGCCCGCAGGGGCATCCCGGAGACCGGACAGTCGGCGTAGGACAGCCCCGCGTCCCGAGCCCGCTCGGCCAGCCGCCGCGCCGCCCGGTGGTTCATGGTCGTGGTGTCGACGACGGCCGGGGTCTTTCCGCCCCGGGCTACTCCACGCTCGCCGAACAGAACCTCGCCCGCTTCCTTGTCGGACGGCACGCACAGAAAGATCAGCTCGGCGCTCGCGGCCAGCGCCGCCGGATCCGCGGCCACGGAGGCGCCGTCTTCGGAGAGCGATCGCGCCGCCTCCGGAAGCACGTCCCAGACGACGAGCGGAACCCCCGCCTTCAGCAGGTTCCGGGACATGCCCGAACCCATGCGGCCGAGCCCGATGAATCCGACGGTGCGTTCGTCCATGCGCGCGCAGCATAACACCGCGCGGCCTACCTGCCGGCGGCGGGATCGGCGGCCCCGATCATGTCGGCGCTGGCGACGATCAGCGGGTCGGCCCGGCCCACGACGCGGGCGTCCTTGTTCGTATAGGGCAGCGCCGCCAGGAAGTGCCGCATGCAGTTCAGCCGCGCGCGCTTCTTGTCGTCGGACTTCACTATCGTCCACGGCGCGTCGGCGGTATCCGTATAGAAGAACATCGCCTCCTTGGCGGCGGTGTATTCATCCCACTTGTCGAACGACTGCCGATCGATCGGCGACAGCTTCCAGTGCTTCAGCACGTCCTTCTCTCGCGCCTCGAACCGGCGCCGCTGTTCCTCGCGGGTGACGGAGAACCAGTACTTGAACAGCCTGATCCCGCTGCGCACGAGCATGCGCTCCAACTCGGGCGCCTGGCGCATGAACTCCAGGTAGTCCTTGGGACCGCAGAACCCCATCACGCGCTCGACGCCGGCGCGGTTGTACCACGAGCGGTCGAACAGCACGATCTCGCCGCCGTGCGGCAGGTGGCGGACGTAGCGCTGAAAGAACCACTCGGTCTGCTCGCTCTCGGTGGGCTTTTCGAGCGCCACCACCCGGGCGCCGCGCGGATTGAGATGCTCGGTGAACCGCTTGATGGTCCCGCCCTTGCCGGCGGCGTCCCGGCCCTCGAACAGGATGACGACCTTCCCGTTCGTGGCCTTCACCCAGTCCTGAACCTTGAGCAGCTCGACCTGCAGCGCCGCCTTCTCCCGCTCGTAGGGCTTGCGGGCGAGCTTCTTTCCGTAGGGGTACTCTCCGGTCTCGAAGAGCCGGCGGATGACGTCGCGGTCGCGCTCGACCGGGGCGGCGGAGCCCCCCTTTCCCGCGCCGTCCTCCACGAGACCATCGTCCATTCGCGGCGCATCCACCGCCGGCCCGCCGCTGTCTCCCGCCTTCTTCATTGCCTTGTCCCGCGAAACCCTCATTCGAGGCATGCCCAGCGGTGTCACCGCTTCAACCGGATTCGGACAGATCGGACCGCCTCAGAAACCCGCCTTCCAGATGGCTGCAACGTCGAGCACGAACCCCGGTAGCACGGACTCGCCGGTAAGGACGCCCGATCCGGTGCGCTGCTCCGCGACGCCATCGGCGCGGTAGATGGCGACCTGCCGCCGACCCGGATCGACGAGCCAGCCCAGGCGGGCGCCGTTGTCCCGGTATTCCTCCATCTTTCGCCGGACCACGGCGCGGGAATCCGACGGCGAGAGCAATTCGATGACGAAGTCCGGACACAGCGGCAGGAATCCCTGCTTGTCCTCGGCCGGAAGCCGCTCCAGTCGGGCGCGCGCAACCCAGGCCGCATCCGGCGACCGCACGGCGCCGTTGGGAAGCTCGAAACCGGTCGAGGAATCGAAGGCCACACCGCTCCCGTCGTCCTCGGCCCAACGAAAGACGGCGGCGAACAAGCGGCCGCTACGCGCCCCCGTTTCCCCGCCCGTGGGCGCCATGACCGCGATGCTCCCTTCCGCGTTGCGCTCGATGCGCACGTCCCGATTCAGTTGGCAGAACCGCAGGAACTGCTCGCGGTTCATGTCGATGACCGGTTGCACGTGCAATTCCAACGCCAAACTTTGCGCACGAAACCGCGGGGAGCCTACCACCATGACCACAGGCTAGGAGATTGTGCTGTAGAACGCAACGGAGCGACTTCATACAGCTCAAGCGCCCGGCGCATGCGTTCCGCGCAATCAACGGCGGCTCGGTCGAGCTTGCGCCCGAACCCGTCGGAGGCCATCATGGGCCTGCGTCTACAGAAGACGGGTACGCACGAGGAGGACGAGATGAGCCGAAGGTGTCTCGCGGCGGTATCGATCGTGGCTGCGATCATGGCGCTGACGCCCGCGTTTGCCGCGGCTCAGGATGCCGCGGAGGCTTCGCTCCGGACCGGCTGGGGCGACCCGGCCCTGCACGGCATCTGGGATTTCCGCTCCATCACACCCCTGCAGCGGCCCGAGCAGTACGCGGGCCGGGAGTTCCTGACGGCGGAAGAAGCGGCAGGCCTCGAGCAGGCGACCGTCGACCGCGAGCTGGAGTTGCTGCTGCGGCCGGCCCGGCGTACGCGGGCGGGCGCCAGCGTGGACCGCGGAGAGGACGGCGCGCTCGGCGCCTACAACGACCTCTGGCTGGACCGGGGAACGACGACCCAGAACTCGCGGCGCACGTCGCTCATCGTGGACCCGCCGAACGGGCGCATGCCGCCGTTGACCGCCGAGGCCCAGCGCAGGCGCGAGGAACGGGCCGCCTACCGGCGCGAGCACCCCGCCGATTCGTGGGAGGATCGGGGCCTGAACGACCGGTGCATGTTCACCACCGGGCTGCCGATGGTCCCGAGCGCCTACAACAACAACGTGCACGTGTTCCAGACGCCCGACCACATCGCGATGCTCGTCGAGATGACCCATACCGTGCGCATCGTCCCGCTGGACGGACGCCCCCGCGGCGAGCAACCGATCCGGCAATTCGTGGGCGAGTCGCGCGGCCACTGGGAGGGCGACACCCTGGTCGTCGAAACGATGCACTTCAACCGTCTCGTCGGCCTGCGGGGCTCGACCCCGAACGCGCGCCTGGTCGAACGATTCAAGCGGGTTGGCCCGGACGTCATCGAGTACGAGTTCACCATCGAGGACCCGGCCACTTGGACGAGCCCGTGGGCGGCGCTGGTGGAGCTGCAGCGGACCGACGAGCCGCTCTACGAGTACGCTTGCCACGAAGGGAACTACTCGATGGAGGGCATCCTGGCCGGTGCGCGGGCCGATGAGCGGAAGGCGGCAGCGCAGGCGAGATGACCGAACGGGCCGATAGAGAACGCGAGACGCCGTTCCAGGCCCTGAATGAATAACGGAGGAGAGCCCCATGACGAGACGCACCGTTTGGATGATGACGATACTGCTGCCGCTGCTGATGGCGGCGTGTGGCGACGACCAGCCGCAGGTGACGGGAACCGCCCACGTGCTGCGGGTGCTCGAATCGCTCGAGAGCCAGCAGGAAACCGTGATCGACCGGCTCACGGCGCTCGAGGAGAGCGTCGGAGCGCTGGAGGAGGGCGGCGGGGCGGACGCCGCGCCCGCGGGCGGCGGGGCGACGGGCGCCGAGGTGACGGTGGCGACCACGGTGGCCTTCACGGAGGGTCCGACGGTGGCCGAGGACGGCACCCTGTACTTCACGGACCTGGGCAACAACCGCATCATGCGGCTGTCGACCGACGGTGAGCTTTCCACCTTCCGCCAGCCGAGCAACGACGCCAACGGCCTGATCTTCGACAGCGAGTGGCGTCTGGTGGCCTGCGAGGGGGGCGACGGCGAGACGGGCTTGCCCCGCGTCACCCGCACCGACATGGAGACGGGCGAGATCGAGGTGCTGGCCGACGCCTACGAGGGCCGGGAGCTGCATCGGCCCAACGACCTGACCATCGACGGCCAGGGCCGCATCTACTTCACCGACCGGCCCGGCCCGAGCCCGACGCCGGAACAGACCGGGGTGCATAGCGTCTACCGCATCGACCCGGACGGATCGATCGAGCGCATCCTCACCGAGCCCGAGGTCCTGCGCCCCAACGGCATCGTGATCTCGCCCGACGACGCCACGCTGTACGTCATCGAGATCGATCGGGCCGAGGGCGGGCCGCGGATGGTCCGCGCGTTCGACCTCAGTCCGGAGGGAACGGCCGGCAACATGCGGGTGCTCTACGACTTCTATCCGGGACGGAGCGGGGACGGCATGACCATCGACAGCCAGGGCAACCTGTACGTGGCCGCGGGGCTGAACCGGCCGCGCGGGACCACCGAGACGCTCGACACGGTCGCCGGCGTCCACGTCATCTCGCCGGCCGGCGAGCTGATCCGGCACATCCCGATCCCGGAGGACACGATCACGAACGCGGCGTTCGGCGGACCGGATCTGCGGACCCTGTACGTGACGGCCGGCAAGACGGTGTTCAGTGTGCGCACCGACATCGAGGGGACGAGACGATGACGCGACAGCACTCGCGAGCGCGTGACATGGCGCCAGCCGTCGTTACGCAGTCCTACCGCTTCCACGCGCTCCTGCTGCCGGCCGCGTTGGGATCTCGTCGCCTTCACGGGCTCCTGCTCGTGGCCGGGCTGGCTGTCGGCACGGCGGCCGCGACCGCGTCGGCCCAGTCGGCGGGCGCTCCCGCCACGGCCCCCTCGGTGGCTCCCGCCCCGCTGCATTACGCGGAAGTGGTCGAGGAGGCGCGCGCGCTGGTGCGTGCGGATCTGGCCGCCCGCGGCTACCCCGGCATCGCTATCGCCGTGGCGGTCGACGGCGAAACCGTCTGGTCAGAGGGCTTCGGCTACGCCAACCTGGAGCACCGGGTGCCGATGCAGCCGTCGGTGAAGTTCCGCGTCGGCAGCATCTCGAAGTCGCTGACCGCGGCGGCGGTGGCGAGGCTGGTCGAGGACGGCCGCCTGGATCCGGACGCACCGGTCCAGGAGTACGTCCCCTCGTTCCCGGAGAAGTCGCACCCCATCTCGGCGCGGCAGCTCGGCGGCCACCTGGCCGGTATCCGGCACTACCGGGGCAACGAGAACTTCATCCGCGACCCGTACCCGACGGTGCTCGACGGCTTGACCATCTTCGCCGACGATCCGCTGCTGCATGAGCCGGGCACGATGTTCGCCTACACCAGCTACGGCTTCAACCTGCTCAGCGCCGTGGTCGAAGGCGCCGCGAAGAAGCCGTTCCTCGACTATATGCGCGAGGCGGTCTTCCGTCCCCTGGGCCTGCGCGACACGGTCGCCGACTTCGTGGTCCCCATCATCCCCGGGCGGACGAGCTACTACGTGCGCGACGACGCCGGCAGCGTGGTGAACGCGCCGTGGGTAGACAACAGCTACAAGTGGGCCGGCGGCGGATTCCTCTCGACGACCGGGGACGTGCTGGCGTTCGCCAACGCCCACCTCGACGACGACTTCCTGTCCGAGGCGTCCCGGAAGCTGCTGTTCACCGAGCAGAAGACCCGCGACGGCGAAGGGGTCGGCTACGGCCTCGGCTGGTTCATCCGGACGCGCGAGGACGGGCGGCGCCTGCTGTCCCACTCCGGCGGCTCGGTCGGCGGCACGTCGCTGATGGTGATGGAGCCCGAGTCGCGCGTGGTCGTGGTCGGCCTGATCAACCTGACCCGCGCGAACAACGGCGTCGTGCGCGAGGTGCTCGATCTGTTCATCGACGCCGCGGCAGCGACGGTGCACTGAGCTTCCCGACGGGGAACGACCGTCAAGTCGAGCGCCGGCGCGGTGACCGATCCCGGTGGTCGCCGAGTACGGATGGCGGCTATCCCTCGGCGTCGAACAGAGCTGTCACGTCGACGGCGACGCCGTCCAGCAGCGGCGACGTCGCCACGTCGCCGCGGGCGAACACACCGTGCTCGAAGTAGGCATTGGCGGTGAGGCCGAGCACGGTGACGGTTTCGGCGCGGGGATCGACGATCCAGTATTCGGGTATGGCGGCCTCGGCGTAGTCGGCGCGCTTGACGACGAGATCGCGGGCAGGGTCATCGGGACTGACGATCTCGACCACCAGGTCCGCGCCCAGCCAGAAGCGGTCTCGACGACGGAAATCGGACCGGTCGCGAAGCAGCAGCAGATCCGGCTCGCGGAACTTCCCCTCGCGCACCCGCATCCGCAATCCCGAGGTCACGACGACGCCGTCGCGGGGCGATTCATGCACGTGGGCGTAGAGCAGCCGGTAGAGAAAGAGCAGGATGATCTGATGCCTCTCGGTCGGCATGGGGAGTACTTCGACGCGGCCGTCGGTGAACTCGATCAGGCGGCGTGTGCGGTCCGTGAGCCAGAGGTAGTGCTCGTCGCTCCAGGAGCCCTGGGACGGCATGGCATCGGAGAGGACAGCGTTCAGCGCCTCCTGAGACGTTGCCGCCACGCTCGTTGCCATGCCACAGGCTAGCGCAAGCGCCCTGCGCGATTCAACGGGCGAGTAAACTCCACTGCATGTCGATGGATCAGCCCGACGGAAAGGCGGCTCGCACGAGGCAGACCGCAAGGCTCGCAGGCGCGCTCGTGGTGTGCGCCTTGGCGCTGGGGGGAGCGACACCGCTGGCCGCCGCCCCCCAGGAGAACGCCGGCCCGGAGCGTGCCGCTGTTGCTGCCGGCGCGGAGACCCTGCCCTCTTCGCAGCCACCACGCCAGACCACGCCCCCGCCGGCGGGGTTTCAACCCGCAGGCCCGTTCATCGATGGTCCGCCGGCCCCGGTGCCGCCGGCCACGATCAACCGCGACGCCAGCGGCGGGGCGACGGTGCGCGCCGTCCGGCTGGATGAACCCCTGCGGGTCGACGGCGTGCTCGACGAGCCGATCTACGCTCGCGTCGAGCCGTTCGGCGGGTTCATCCAGCAGTCCCCCGACGAGGGGGCCCCGGCCACGGAGGGAACCGACAACTGGATCCTCTTCGACGACGAGTCGATCTACGTGGGGGCACGCGTCTACGAGTCGGTCCCCGAGTCGGAGTGGGTCGCCAACGAGATGCAGCGCGACTCGTTCCGGATCATCAACAACGACGGCTACATCGTCGTGTTCGACACGTTCTACGACCGCCGCAACGGCTTCACCTTCCGGGTCAACCCCATCGGGGGCTTCCAGGATCAGCAGATCACCGACGAAGGCAACCCGAATCCCGACTGGAATCCCGTCTGGGACGTGCGCACGGGCCGCTTCGACGGGGGCTGGACGGTGGAGATGGAAATTCCGTTCCAGTCGCTCCGCTTCCGGCCCGGCCCGAACCAGGTATGGGGCATCCAGTTGGGCCGGGACATCAGGTCGAACTTCGAGGAAGCCTATCTGACGGCGGTGCCGATCTCGGCCGGACCGGGACAGTTCCGCCTGTCGGTCGCCGGCACCCTGGTGGGCCTGGAGGTGCCGGCCGACAGCCGCACGTTCGAGATCAAGCCCTACGCGATCGGCTCGCTCAACACCGACCGGACCGCCGTGCCCCCGATCTCGAACGACGGTGACGGGAACGGCGGCGTCGACGTCAAGTACGGCCTCACCGAGAACCTGACGGCGGACTTCACCTTCAATACCGACTTCGCGCAGGTCGAGGTGGACGAGCAGCAGATCAACCTGACGCGGTTCAGCCTGTTCTTCCCGGAGAAGCGCGAGTTCTTCCTCGAGAGCCAGGGCATCTTCGACTTCGGGCGGGTGGCCGGCTTCGGCGGCTTCGGCGGCTCCGCGCGGGGAATCCTCAACGCGCCGCCGGGCGTGTTCCCACCCGGCGACGCGCCGACCCTCTTCTTCAGCCGGCGGATCGGTCTGGACCAGGGGGGACGAACCGTGCCGATTCGCGGCGGCGGACGACTGACCGGCAGGGTGGGCGACTTCAGCGTGGGCGCCATCAACATCCAGACCGACGATGCGCGGGCCAGCGACGCCCTCCCGACCAACTTCAGCGTGCTCCGCGTCAAGCGCGACATCCTCCGCCGGAGCCGCGTCGGCGCCATCTTCACCAACCGCTCGGTCTCGACGAGAGGCGACGGCGCGAACCAGGCCTACGGACTCGACGGGTCGTTCTCGTTCTACGACAACGTCAACATGTACGGCTACTACGCGCGGACGAACACGCCGGGCCTCGAGGGACGGAACGAGAGCTACCAGGCGGCATTCTCCTACGAGGGCGACCTCTACGGACTGCTCGTCGATCACCTGCAGGTCGGCCGCAACTTCAACCCGGAGATCGGTTTCATGCGCCGCGAGGACTTCCGGCGCAGCTACGTCTACGCGCAGTTCAGCCCGCGGCCGGAAGGCATCGAGGCGGTGCGGCAGTTCACCTGGGGCGGCAGCGTCGACTACATCGAGAACAGCGCCGGGCAACTCGAGACCCGCATCCTGTCGGGCCGCTTTCAGACCAGCTTCGAGAACAGCGACAGGCTGAGCGCGGACATTCAGCAGGACTACGAGTTCCTCCCCCGGCCCTTCGAGATCATCGACGGCGTGACCATCCCCGTCGGCGGCTACGAGTTCACCGACTTCCAGGTGTCCTACAGCATGGGACCGCACCGGCGCGTGGCCGGCGGCCCCTCGTTCCAGTACGGCGAGTTCTTCGCCGGCAACATCACCGCGGTCGGCTTTTCGCGCGGCCTCATCGAGGTCTCGCCGCAGTTCGCGGTCGAGCCCAGCATCTCGTGGAACCGGATCACGATGCCGCAAGGGGACTTCACGGCCCGGGTGGCCACCACGCGGCTCACCTACGGATTCACGCCCCGCATGTTCGCCAGCGCGCTGCTGCAGTACAACTCGACCAACAACGTGCTCAGCACGAACGTGCGCCTGCGCTGGGAGTACCAGCCGGGGAGTGAACTGTTCGTCGTCTACAACGATCAGCGGGACACCTTCATGAACCTCAGGAACCGCGGCGGCTTCCCGATGTTGGAGAACCGCGCCTTCGTGGTGAAGCTCACCCGGCAGTTCCGCTTCTGAGCCGTGACCGTCAGGCAGCGCCGCCAAACCCGTCGCAAGGCTCCGTAAACTCCACGACATGTCGCCGCCACAGCTCGACGGGAGAGCCCCCGCCGCCGGTCACGCCGCGAGGCTCGCGGCCGCGCTCGTCTTCTGGGTCCTGCCACTGACGGCGCCGGCGCAATCCCCGCCAGCGGGATTCGCGGGCCCGCTGATCGACGGTCCGGCGGCACCAGTGCCGCCTGCCACCATCAACCGCGACGCCAACGGCAGGGCGACGGTCCGGGCCGTGCGCCTCGAGGGACCCTGGCGGCTCGACGGCGTGCTCGACGAGCCGATCTACGACCGCGTGGAGCCGTTCGGCGACTTCATCCAGCAGGCGCCCGACGAGGGGGCGCCGGCAACGGAGGCGACCGACGCCTGGATCTTCTTCGACGATCAGTCGATCTATGTGGGCGCCCGCGTCCACGAGTCGGTTCCCGAGTCGCAGTGGATCGCGAACGAGATGCAGCGAGACTCGTCTCAGCTCATCAACAACGACGGATTCATCGTCGTGTTCGACACCTTCTACGACCGCCGCAACGGCTTCGCCTTCCGGGTCAATCCCATCGGGGGGTTCAGCGATCGGCAGATCACCGACGAAGGAGACCCGAATCCCGACTGGAATCCGGTCTGGGACGTGCGCACCGGTCGCTTCGACGGCGGCTGGACCGTCGAAATGGCGATCCCGTTCAAGTCGCTCCGCTTCCGGCCCGGGGCCGAGCAACTGTGGGGCATCCAGTTGGGCCGGGACATCCGGTCGAGCTTCGAGGAGGCGTACCTCACGGCGGTGCCGATCTCTGCCGGGCCGGGACAGTTCCGCGTGTCGGCGGCGGGCACCCTCACCGGCCTGCAGGTGCCGGCAGGCAACCGCACGTTCGAGGTCAAGCCCTACGTGATCGGCTCGCTCGCCACCGACCGGACCATCGTGCCCCCGATCTCGAACGACGGCGCCGGCCAGGCGGGCGGCGACGTCAAGTACGGACTCACCGAGAATCTGACGGCGGACTTCACCTGGAACACCGATTTCGCGCAGGTCGAGGTGGACGAGCAGCAGATCAACCTGACGCGGTTCAGCCTGTTCTTCCCGGAGAAGCGCGAGTTCTTTCTGGAGAGTCAGGGCATCTTCGACTTCGCGCGGGCGCCCGGCGCCGGCGGCGGCGGGGCCGCGCGGCGGAGCGTCGGCGCGTCGGGCTTCTTTGGAAGCGGGGACGCCCCCACCATCTTCTTCAGCCGGCGGATCGGCCTCGAGCAGGGACGCACCGTGCCGATTCTGGGCGGCGGACGCCTGACCGGCAAGGTGGGTGATTTCAGCGTGGGGGCCATCAACATTCAGACCGACGACACGCCGGGCGCCGGCGCGGTGCCGACCAACTTCAGCGTGCTCCGGGTCAAGCGCGACATTCTGCGGCGGAGTCGGATCGGCGCGATCTTCACCAACCGGTCGGTCTCGCTGACCGGCGATGGCGCCAACCAGGCGTATGGAGTCGATGGGGCTTTTTCGTTCTACGACGACGTCAACCTCTACGGCTACTACGCGCGCACGAACACGCCTGGCCTCGAGGGAAGGAACGAGAGCTACCAGGCGGCGTTCTCCTACGACGACGACCTCTACGGCCTGCGCGTCGATCACCTCCTCGTCGGCAGGAACTTCAACCCGGAGGTGGGTTTCCTGCGCCGCGACGACTTCCGGCGCACCTTCGTCTCCGGACAGTTCAGTCCGCGACCGGCCGGCCTCGCGGCGGTTCGCCAGTTCACCTGGGGCGGCAGCGTCGACTACATCGAGAACGGCGCCGGGCAGCTCGAGACCCGGATTCTCCAGGGGCGCTTTCGGACCGCCTTCGAGAACAGCGACAGCCTGAGCGCGGACATCCAGCGGGACTACGAGTTCCTTGCCCGGCCCTTCCACATTACCGACGACGTGACCATCCCCGTCGGCGGCTACGAGTTCCAGGACTTCCAGGTGTCCTATCGCATGGGACCGCACCGCCGGTTGGCGGGCGGCCTGGTGTTGCAGCACGGCGAGTTCTTCGACGGCGACATCACCGCGGTCGGCTACTCGCGCGGCCGCATCGAGGTCTCGCGCCAGTTCGCGGTGGAGCCGAGCATCTCGTTCAACCGGATCACGCTGCCGCAGGGACAGTTCACGGCCCGGGTGGCCACCACGCGGCTCACCTACACGTTCACGCCCCGCATGTTCGCCAGCGCGCTGCTGCAGTACAACTCGACCAACAACGTGCTGAGCACGAACGTGCGCCTGCGCTGGGAGTACCAGCCGGGGAGCGAGCTGTTCATCGTCTACAACGACCAGCGGGACACGTTCATGAACCAGATGCGCGGCCGCCGCTTCCCGATACTGGAGAACCGCGCCTTCGTGGTGAAGCTCACCCGGCAGTTCCGCTTTTGAGACGGGAGCGGCAGAAGCCGTCCTCGCGGCGGTCGTTGAGAATCAGTGCGATGGCTGCCAGGAGGCTGCGTCGCGCTTCACCCTTGGTTCGTCCCTGTCCGTTGGCGCCGGGGATCTCCGGGCAGTAGGCGAGGTGCCATGCGCCGTCACGCTCGAACACCGCCGTGAACTCGTTTCGCATCTCGACAGCTACGATGGTCCGGCCTCGACCGGGAGTCAAGCGTCAACCCGCAGTCGGACGCCTCCTTCGTCGCAGGCCAGCCCATGGCAGAATCGACGCGTGAGCTCGATCGACGCGCTGATCGTCATCCTCTTCATCGCCTACGCCGTCGGCGTCGGCCTCCGGAACCGCCGGCAGGCGTCGAAGAACCTCGAAGAGTACTTTCTCGCCGGCCGGTCCCTGCCCGGCTGGAAGGCGGGGCTCAGCATGGCGGCCACCCAGTTTGCCGCCGACACGCCCTTGCTCGTGACGGGTCTGGTGGCCACCGCCGGGATCTTCGGACTGTGGCAGCTCTGGATCTTCGGCGTCACCTTTCTGGTGCTCGGCTTCGTGCTGGCCGGCGCGTGGCGCCGGGCCGGCGTGGTGACCGACGCCGAGCTGGCGGAGGTGCGCTACGGCGCCAGGCCGGCGGCCGTGTTGCGGTGCGTCAAGGCTCTCTACTTCGGCACCATCATCAACTGCGTCGCCCTCGCCTGGGTGCTGTTCGCCGCCGCCAAGATCGCCGAGCCGTTCCTGCTGTGGAACGAATGGCTGCCCGGGGAGATCTTTCAACCGGTCGTCGGCCTGGTGGACGCGGTAGGCGTGCCGCTGACCATCGGCGGGCTCGCCGATCCCGACGTCTGGATCAAGACCGCCAACAACCTGCTGTCGCTCGTCATGATCCTGACGGTCGTGGCGCTCTACTCGGCCACCGGTGGACTGCGGAGCGTCGTCGCGACCGACATCGGCCAGATCACCGTCATGGCCGTCGGCACGCTGGCGTTCACGACGATCGTCGTGTCGGAGGCGGGCGGGCTCGGCGGGATGCAGGCGAAGCTGCACGAGATGTTCGCCGGCGGCGGACCGGGGGGGATTCTGCCCGACGAGATCCTGGCGTTCACGCCGGGACGAGCGAAAGACGTCACCCTGTCGGTGCTCTCGCTGCTGGGACTGCTGTGGCTCATCAACTCCGTTTCCGACGGCAGCGGGTATCTCGCCCAGCGCGCCATGGCCTGTCGCAGCGATCGCGACGCCAGGACGGCCGCGGTCGTCTTCACGTTCGCTCAGGTGCTGCTGCGCAGCCTGCTCTGGCTGCCGCTCGCCGTCGGGCTGCTGGTTCTGTTCCCACCCGACCCGGGGCTCGCCCCCGGCCTGATGCAGGCCGACCGGGAGGCGACGTATGTCCGGGGGATGGCGGAGCTGCTGCCGCCCGGCGTGACCGGGTTGATGCTGACCGGCATGCTGGCGGCGCTCGCCTCGACCGTCGACACGCATCTGAACTGGGGCGCCTCGTACTGGACCAACGACATCTACAAGCGGTTCATCTGCCAGGCGTGGCTGAAGACGGAGCCGAGCGGCCGCTCGCTCGTCTGGGTGGCGCGCGCCGCGAGCGTGCTGACCCTGGTGATCGCGATGGCGGTGATGAGCCAGTTGACGTCCATCAACCAGGCCTGGCAGATCAACCTTCTGTTCGGCGCCGGGCTCGGCGTGGTGCTGGTGCTGCGGTGGCTCTGGTGGCGGATGAACGCGTGGGCGGAGATCGCGGCCATGGTCGTCGCCTCGGCCGTCGCGCCGTTGCTCATCGCCTATCTCGGTGACGACCAGCAGCCGCTGCGGTTGCTGCTCGCGGCCACGGCATCGACAGTTGCGGCGCTGGTCGCGATCTGGATCAAGGGACCCGAAGACCGGGAGCGCCTGACCGCGTTCTACCGGCGCGTGCGGCCGGTCGGCTTCTGGGGTCCGATCGCGGCAGGGCTCGGCGAGGAGGAAGACCTCGGTCCCAGGCGCCTCGCACGGGCCCTGGGCGCGACGGTGCTCTGCTCGGCCACCCTCTTCGCCGCTCTGGTGGGAATCGGGAGCTGGCTGGTCGGCAGCCCGCCGCCGGTGTGGCTGCCGTCGGCGCCCGTCTGGATCGGCGGGCTGCTGGTGATTGCCCTGGCGCTGTGCCCGCTCTGGTATCGGCTTGGATTCGGCGCGACCGCCGTGGCGGAGCGCAGGAGCAGACGATGACAACGCTGTCGGATCACCGGTACGACGTTGGACGAGTGGTCGCCGTGAGCGCGGCGCTCGGATGCGTGTGGACGATGGGTGTGACCGCCGCGTTCGCACAGAGCGCCTTTCAGATTGAAGAAGCCTCCATCGGCGGTATTCAGCGCGCGATCCGGCAGGGCGAGACGACCTGCGTGCAGGTGGTGGAGGCCTATGTCGAGCGGGCGAGGGCGTACAACGGCATCTGCACGCAGCTCGTCACCGCGGACGGTGGACTGGTTGCGCCGGGCCGGGGCGCAGTCCGGGCCGGCGTCCCGATAGAGTTTCCCTCCACCACCGTGCCCGTGCGCGAGATTCTGCCCGACTACGACGACTACCGGGGGTTGCCGATCGAGTTCGGCCGCATGGAGGCGACGCGGTCCGACCCCAGCGTCCAGCAGCAGTACGGCATGGTCGTCGGCATGCCGGACGCGGGCCAGCTCAACGCGCTGAGCACGCTCAACCTGCGCGGCGAACGATCGGTGACCTGCCAAGCCGAGTGCGATGCGCACCCGTCGGACGGCAGTCTGCCCGCGCATTGCCCCGCCGCGTGCGAAGCGTTCCGCCAACAGCCGGACGCGCTCGAGCGAGCAGCCGAGCTCGACGCGCTGTACGGCAGGAATCCCGACCTCGAGCGGATGCCGATGTACTGCGCCGCGATCTCGTTCAAGGACGTCTTCGACACCACCGACATGCGGTCGACGAGCGGGGCCGACACCGGCTACGCGATGGATGCGCCGCCGCGGGACGCGACGGTCGTCGCCGAGCTGCGCGCCAAGGGCGCCATCATCTATGCCAAGGCCAACCTCTCCGAGTACAACGCCGGCGGCGGGAACCCGGGGGGCGCGGTTGCCGGCTCGCGGACGTACGGCGCGGGCGTCTCGCGCAGCAGTTGGGCCGGCCCGTCGTGCAACGTCTACGACACCGCCCGCGAACCCGGCGGCTCGAGCTCGGGGTCGGCCGTGTCGGTCGGCGCGAACCTCGCCACCTGCTCGATCTGCGAGGAGACCGGCGGATCGTGCCGGCAACCGGCCTGGCGCAACGGCGTCGTCGGCTTCGTGACGACCAAGGGGCTCGTGCCCTACGGCGGGTCGACCGGCGTGGAGCCCTACCTCGACCGGGGAGGCATCAACTGCCGCACGGTCGAGGACGCGGCCCTCGTCCTCGACGCGCTCAGGAACCCCGGCCGCGGCTTCCACGATCCGCGCGACATCTACGCCGCGCTCCCGCGCGCACTGATCCCCGAGGCGTCCTACGCGAGCTTCGTCGTCGACGACGAGGAGACCGCCGGCGCCAGGCCGCTCGCCGGCGTGCGCATCGGCGTGGTCCGGGAGTACATGGTCAAGCACACCGACAACGACGCCGCGATGAGCGATCTCGTCAACGAACAGATCCTGCGCGTGCTGCGCGACGAGCTCGGCGCGGAGCTCGTCGAATCGTCCGATCCGGAGTATCCGGACGACCCGTCGATCCCGAACATGGCGTACGACTTCCAGCGAGCGATAGCCGAGATCCTGCCCGTCCACATGCCGGAGCTCATCCAGGCCCGCGACGCCGACGGCGCGTACCGGTTCGCCGTGCCCGGGCACGACGTGACCAGCCGCGACTATCTCGCGCGGGCGGCCGAGGGCGTCGCGCCGCTGTCGGCCGACCTGAACCTGCGCAGCATCAACCGCTCGCCACCCACCTTGAGCCTCAGCTTTCACCTGGCCCAGTACCTGATGCGCCGCGGGGACTCCAGGGTGACCGACTGGGCGAGCCTGAACGCAAATTCGAAGTACTACAGCGAGCGGCGCGCGGTGGCGATGCGCAACTGGGAGAACGCCCGCAACATCGTCTCGGAGGGCATCACCCGGCGCGTGAAGATGCGTGACGTCATGCGGCTCGTCCTGCTCAACGTGCTGCACAGGAACGATCTCGATGTGCTGGTCAACCCGACGATCACCGTGCCGCCGGTGCGAATCGGATACGCCGGGGAGCCGTCGGTCGAAAACCGTCCGACCGGCCGGTTTCCCACGAGCGCCAACCTCGGCATTCCGGAGATCACGGTGCCAGCCGGCTTCAATCGAATCGTCTACGACCCCGAGTACGCGCTGAACGAGGACCAGGACGGCTACGACAACGTCACGGGCAGCCGGCGCACGGAGCTCGACGCCCCACTCCCCGTCGGCATCTCGTTCTGGGCGGGGCCCGGAGACGAGCCGCGCGTCCTGCGCGTCGCGTCGGCCTACGAGGCGGCAACGAGGCATCGCCGGCCGCCGCCCGACTTCGGGCCCGTCGGTCGATGATACCGGCGCGTGCGCCGGGGATCCCGCCACGTTCGCGACCGTCCCGATCATCCTCGCGGTGGTCGCGCTCGTCGCCGGCCACCTCCCTGCGCGACGCGCGGCACGCGTCGACCCGCTCGCCGCCTTGCGCTGCGACTAACGCGCTGGCTTGGGTGTACACGAAATGACTACGATCCAGCGTCGCATGTCACCCTTCAGCGTTTCGGCCGGTGGCGACAGGTAACCTGCTCTTCTCGTAAACGGCTGAAGAAGAAGGTCTTCTGGTGTTCTTGGCGCGCCTGGCACCCCGTCTGCAATTCCCCCTTTCGGCGTCTCGGATCGGCCGCCGATGCCGGGAGAAACCGGAGAGGGAGGGGTGCGATGGGCGTTGCCGCCATCTTCCACCGCGGAATCGTCGCCGGAGGTCTCGTCGCGCTCCTGAGTCTGAGTGGGCTGCCTGCCGCTGCGCAACCCCCGCCGGAGGACGCCACGGCCATCCCGTCGGGGTCGACCCCTCTGCTCCGTAGTACTCCCACGCGTTCCGGGAAGCCGCCGGGTGGACTCCCGGTGCGTGGGGATCCGGCTAGCCAGGAGAAGCGAAGTCCGTACTTCGACAGGTGGGGTATCGAGCTGTCCGTTGGCTACGAGGTGTTCAAGGGTCTTCCGGGCGCGATCTCGACCGAAGGCTTCTTTCTGTCCGCGGGGCTCTACCTCAGCGATTCTCTCGCGCTCGTTGGTGAGACCGGGACCACCGGTTGGGCGAGCGGCCGCCTGACGACGCCCGGACGGGCGCCGCAGAAGTTCGTGGACGCGGCGCGGCCCTGGCCGTCGAAGCCGGCCGCGTGCCCCGAGATCGATGTGGGCTTCGGCAGTTACCTGGGCGGCGTGCGTTACCGCCGTCGCTTCCGCGGAACCGCCGTGTTCGTCCACGGCCTGGCCGGCCGTGCGGAGTACTCGGGAACGGCAACCGAGATCGGCCAGAGCGGCGTCCGAACGAGCTGCTACGAGGCGTTCGCCTCCGGTCGTGCGGTGGCTGCCGGCGGCGGGATCGACGTGCACCTCAACGACCGCATCGCCCTCCGTGTCACGGCGGACTACCGGCGTCTTGCCGTGCCGTCGTTGGAAGGGATGGAGACCGTGTTCATGGCGCCGGACGCCGCCGCACATCTCGACATGGCGCGCATCGCCATTGGTTTCGTCCTCGGTTTCTGAGATCCCGCGACCACGCTCCGGGCGGGATGGCATTTCTTCCCCGTCTGCCGCGGCGCGTGCAGCACGAAGTACTTCTCGTCCCCGACGAGCGCGAGCACCTGCTCCGGATCGAGCCGGTCCAGCGGTGGAATGCAGTAGTGCCGGTCGGGCTTGACGGGGCCGGTCGTGGTGAAGAAGCGCCTGCTGTTCCCGGCCCCGGACGCCATCGTGCGGCAAGCGTACTGCAGTACGCGAGACAACCTATACTGCCGACCGTCGATGCGACCGCCCTCCGGCAAGCCTCGCTACCGGTTCTCCGGTCACGTCCTCTCCCCCGCCCGCAGGACGCTCGTCCGCGACGGCAGGGAGCTGCCGCTCATCCCGCGCTGCTTCGACCTACTCGTATTGCTTATCGAGCGGCGGAACGAGGCAGTGTCCAGGCGCGAGCTCCTCGACGCGGTCTGGAGCGACGTCGTGGTCACCGACGGGGCCCTGAGCCAGGCGGTCCGGATCCTCCGACGCACGCTGAGCGACGATCCGCGCGAGCCGACCTTCATCCGCACGGTGCAGCGGCACGGGTACCGCTTCGTCTGCACCGACGTCGTCGAAGAGCCGGACGCGGGACAGCCGGAGCCCATGCGGGCCGCGGCGATGGAGCTGACCGCGAACGCCCGGGAACCGGCGCCAGCCGCTCCTCCGCCAGAAAACGTGCGGACCGCCGCGGCGGAGCCCGCTGCGAACGCCTCTTTCGACCAGGCTCTCGAGACGTTGCTCGAGGACGATGCCGGCGACGCCGAGACAGCGGATGTCCGGCGGCGGCAGGCCGCCGAGATCCTGCACCAGATGGGCACGGCGAAAGCGCTCCACCGGCTGGACCGTAGAGCGGGACATGCCGTGGCCCGCGCCTACTTGCGCGACACCCGCTGGGACGTCCCCGGTGCGGGACCGGTTCCGCTGCTCGGACACCCGGGGTGGCTTGCGGCCGGGAAGATTCTGTTCCTGCTTCGTATCCGGCGCGCGGCCCGACTGGCCGGGCGCAGGTGGCTGGCCGCGGCCGCCGGTGGAGCGGCCGCCGGGGCGATTGCCGGTCTCCTCGGCGGCTTCGTCCTCCGCTTCGGACCCGGATCGACGGCGGGCGATGGCGTGCTGGCAATGCTGCCGCTGCTCGGCACGGCGGTCGGCGGTCTCGCCGCGGCGGGGATCGGGGCCGGTCTGGCCGCCGCGGAAGCCGCCTTTCGCGCGCGGCGCTGGCTGGCGCTCGCCGTGGCCGGGGCGTCGAGCGGCCTGGCGATCGGCGCGACCGCTCACTTCCTGGGACGCCTCGTGCTCGAAAGTCTGTTCGGCCGCGATCTCTCGCCGCTGACCGGCGCGCTGGAGGGCCTCGTTCTCGGCGGCGCGGTCGGGCTGGGCTACGGGGTGGCCACGCCGACGGCGGACGGCGGCATGGCCACCCCGCAGGGGCTCTCCCGGGTTCGCGTCGCGCTCCTGACGGGGCTCGCCTGTGCCCTGGCCGCCGGGATGCTCGGCTGGAGCGGCCGCTTCCTCGGTGCGATGAGCCTCGACTTCATGGCGCAGAGCTTCCCCGGCTCGCAGGTAGGCCTGGCGCCTCTCGCCCGCCTGCTCGGCGAGCAGGAGCCCGGGGTGGTGACCCGGGTCGCGATCAGCGTCTTCGAGGGCCTGATGTTCGGCTCGGGCCTGGCCGCCGGGCTGACCAGGAGGCCCGGTTGAGCCGCGGTCGCCTGCGGCTTCGCTCGCCTACCAACCGACCCCGATGGGGGATCCGTACCACGCTATGGCGCAGACTGCGAGACCCGCCTCGGCCGCACTCAGCGGAATATCACCGAACCCTCACTTCTCGCTCATGTCTCGGGGCCGGCCTCTCGCCGATACTGCCGCGAACGAATCGGACCGCGGCCCTGCCCGCCAGACAAGGAGTGAGAACGATGCAACAGGCGCTCAGCGCTCTACAAGACCGGTTGATTCCCGCCGAGGAGATCTTCTTCGCCTGGCTGATGCGGGTATTCGTCGCCGCGACTCTCGTCGGGTCGGCATGGATCGACGACGCGCCCCCGCTCGAGATCGGGGCCATGGTCATCGCGCTCTACGTGGCTCTTCGCGTGGCCACGCAGTTCGGTAACCTGGTCACTGCCGCCCCGTTCGAGAGCCGACCCCTGCGGATGATCTTCGCCGTCGGCGCCCTCATTCTGCTCGGTCTGGCGTTCCTCGTCATCGCCACCCTCGTCGAGCGCCTGGCCCTCTCGATCGCCGGCTGAAGACCGAACGGGAACGGGTGCGCGCCGGCCGAACGCCTGGTGGCCCGGCCGCGGCGAGCGCCAGGTAACGACCGTCCAGCGAGAGGCGGCATGAGATGGATCGAGCGATGAACGGCGGCCTGCACGTGGGCCTGATCATGGACGGCAACGGCCGCTGGGCCTGTGCGCGTGGGCTTCCGCGCACGGAGGGACACCGACGCGGAGCCGACGCCGTGCGGCGCGCGGTGGAAGCGGCGCCCGATCTCGGCATAGCGACGCTGACGCTCTACGCCTTCTCCGCCGACAACTGGCGCCGACCGGCCGCCGAGGTGTCGACGCTGATGCGGTTGCTGCAGTCGTTTCTCGTGCGCGAGCGCACGCGCTGTCGCCGGCACGGCGTGCGGCTGGCGTTGATCGGCCGGCGAGACCGCCTGTCGCCCGCCCTGGTTCGCGCGATCGAGGAGACGGAGCGCGCGACACGCGACGGCGCCCGGCTCTACCTCCGGTTGGCGGTGGACTACTCGGCACGTTCCGCGATCCTCGCCGCGGCGGGCACGCTGGGGTCGGACGAGCGCTGCGACGAAGACGGCTTCCTGCGGCGGGTCAACCGCGCGTGCCACTCCGACCCGGCAACACCGCCGGTCGACCTGGTGATCCGCACGAGCGGCGAGCAGCGCCTGAGCGACTTCCTGCTGTTCGAGTCGGCGTACGCGGAGCTCCTGTTCATCGACAGGCTGTGGCCGGACTTCGACGGCGAGGACCTGCGCCGGGCGGTCGAGGCGTTTCGTCGCCGCGAGCGGCGCTACGGGGGCCTGCCCCGCGAAGAGACAACCCGAGCGGCGAGTTGATCTCGGAGCCCCCGGAAATCTCCTGCCACCTCCCCGCGCCACGTCGTGAAGCGCGTGACCGGCGCCGGCGGCATCGCGGTCGAGGTTTGCGCGGTCGGTGCACGCACGATCAGAAAGTGGCGATCGGGTTGATAGGCGGATCCGGTACCCCGCGTGGGCAGCGGCGCCGCCGTCAGCAGGAACTCGTAGCGGTTCAGCGACGCGGCCACTTCTCCCACGGCCTCGAGATCGAGGTTGATTGCAGTACGATGGCGGAACTCCATTCGGCGCGTCCCGCGGAATCGGGGCCACACGCTGCTCCTGCAGGCTCCGGCCGTCCAGATGGAGTTGGCGCGACGATGACGGTAGTTCACCCCGCAGTCGCCTACGCACCTGGCGTTGTACCCGAACCGCTGGCTGAGCCAGTCAGGCCGATCCAGTTCCTCCGTTTGCTGCGCGACAACCAACTGTCCGTGTACACCCGCGACTCCTTCACCACCGACTTCGGCGAAGCACGGCTTCTCTTTCACAACTTTGTTCTCCTCAATGAACCCGATTTCATCGAGCACATCCTCGTCACCAACCACCAGAACTACGTCAAAGGGCACCTCGCACGCCAGGTTCTCGAATGGGCTCTGGGCAACAGCCTGCTGATCAGCGAGGGCGACTTCTGGCGCCGCCAGCGCCGGATCATCGCCCCCGCCTTCCATCACCAGCACCTCGCCCGGGCAGCCCACGTGATGGTGCGTCGCGCCCGGCAGCGCGTCGAACGCTGGCGCACGCCGTCTGAGCGGGGAGAACGCCTCGACATCGCCCACGAAATGATGTCGCTCACGATGGAGATCGTCGCCGAGGCGCTGTTCTCCAGCGACATTGCCAACTCGATAGATGAGCTGGGCCGGGCGATGACGACACTCCATGCGTCCCTGGGCACGCCGAATCCGCTCGACATTCTCGGCTTCCCGGCGTGGTTCCCACGCTGGCGCTCGCATCGCACCCGCTCGGCGCTGGCTCGGCTCGACCGGATGATCTACGGCATCATCGCCGCACGACGCGCCACCCGGAAGGGTCCCGACGATCTGTTGGGCTTGCTCCTTGTCGCGCGCGACGAGGAGACCGGCGAGGGGATGACGGACCGGCAGCTCCGCGACGAGGTGCTCACGTTCTTCGCCGCCGGACATGAGACGACGGCGCTGGCCCTGACGTGGACGCTGTACCTGCTGTCGCGACATCCCGGCATCGAACGCGCCCTGCACGACGAGGTGGACCGTGCGCCGGGCGAAGGAGAGACGACGTTCGCTGACCTCGAAGCGCTGTCCTATACCCGCATGGTCATCGAGGAGGCGATGCGGTTGTTTCCGCCGGGCCACTCTTTGAGTCGCGCGGCGATCGCGGACGACGAGGTCGGGGGGCACGCCATTCGCGCCGGCAGCGTGGTGACCATCAGCCCCTACCTCACGCACCGCAATCCGCGGCTGTGGGAGAATCCGCTGCGCTTCGATCCCGAGCGGTTCACGCCCGATCGGGTCAAGGCACGTCACCGTTTCGCGTACTTTCCCTTCGGTGGCGGTCCGCGTATCTGCATCGGCAGGGGCTTTGCCATGACAGAGGCGTGCGTGGTGCTCGCCACCATGGCCCGTGCCTATCGCCTGCGCATGGCGCCCGGACACCGGGTCGAAGCGCACGGCGGGATTACCCTTCGCCCGCGCTACGGTCTGCGCATGACGCTCGAGCCGCGCTGACCCGGACTGGCGGTTGCAGTCCGACCTGCGCTGTTTCGCGACGCCCAGCGCGAAGACGAGGTAGTCACGGCGTGTAGAGACCGCAGCCTCCGCGTAGGCTCGTCGGAAG
This sequence comes from Acidobacteriota bacterium, assembly GCA_009861545.1. Classification (NCBI taxonomy): domain Bacteria; kingdom Pseudomonadati; phylum Acidobacteriota; species Acidobacteriota bacterium. The sequence continues at coordinate 28,141 of VXME01000025.1, forward strand.
CACGAGATCCTGGCGTCGGGTATCCGCTCCGGTCTGCGCCGTTCCGCTCCGGAGTTCACAGCGCGAACCGCGCCCTGAACTCCGCGTAGCCTTCCTCGAACGTGCACGGATAGCCCTGGAGTGCGTCGGCCATCGTCTCCAGTGACCCGCGGCGGAAGTACAGGTGCGCTCTTCGCAGCAACCCGTCGTCCTTCCGCCCGCGATACCGTTCCAACACGCGTCCGGCGAAGTCGTGCCCGTATCCCATCAGTCCATCGAAGTCGAGGGCGGGGTCCCCGATGGAGCGGTCGCTGAAGTCGATGATGTTGACCTGCTGGCTCTCCGCGCCCCAGAGAATGTGGGCGCCGTCCAGGTCTCCATGGACGAGGCACGTCGGAGGCATCGACTGCGGTTCGGCCGCCAGTTCGGCGAGGAACTCTACGACGACGCGGGTTTCGCGCGGCGCAAGGCGCGGGAGCACGAGCGTTTCGACGTCACGAACGAGATCTTCGTGGTCCTTCTGCGGGTCCTGCTCGGACACGCCGCACTCGCGGGCGACCGACTTCGGGGTCTCGTGGACCGCGGTGAGGAACGTGGCGAGCTGTTCCGCTATCCGTTCCCGCTCCGTGTCGGAGAGGCGGCCGAACGTGGCGACGTCGAGCTCGCGGCCGGCGAGAAGCGGGTAGCCGGCGAACGAGCCATCGGTGGACTCGTAGACGTAGTCGGGAATGCCGACGTCGATCCTCGGCCGGAGGCGGCGGAGCAGCCTGGCTTCGTTCGCCAGCGCATCCCGGTACGGTTGGGCCTTGGGAGCCCGGAAGACGAGCGCCTCGTCGAGGATCAGGACCGCATGGTCCCATCCGTGCGTCAGGTACCGGTGCGACGTCCACGTGAGGCCGGGGAACTCCTCCCGTATCCGCCGCAGGAACCGTCCTTCTTCCATACCCGTCTCTCACCTGCAGCCAGCGCCGGACGGCCGCAAACCACATGCTATTCAGGCAGAGCGAACACGAAGAGGTTGTTCCCCAGGCTCGGGCGCAGCTCCGGCGTCAGCAGCAACAGGCCCATCGCCGTGCCGGCCACGCCGGTGCTCACCGCCACGTACTGCCGGCCGTCGACGGCATACGTGATGGGAAACCCGGTGACCGGCGATCCGAGGTTGATCTCCCAGAGCACCTCGCCCGTTTCGTGGTCGTGCGCGCGGAAGCGGCCGTTCGCGTCGCCCCCGAAGACCAGGCCGCCGCCGGTGGCGACGAGCGACATCGTCATCGCGCGCTGGTCGTGCTGCCAGACGGTCTCGCCGGTCTCGGCCGAGATCGCGCGAATCGTGCCGAGCTGGTCGATGCCGGGCGCGAGCTGGTTGCGCACGGCCAGCGAGTACAGCCGCTCACCCACCCCGTCATCCTCGCGTGCCGGCGTCGCCATCATCCGCGCACAGGCGTTGCGGAGCGGGAAGTACATCGTGTTCGTCAGCGGACTGTACGTACCCGCCTCCCAGTCCTTGCCGCCGAGCCATGTCGGACAGGCAAGCACCTCCTGACCGATGCTCGTGAACACGAGCTCCGCGTTCTCGCGCACCGTGCCGGTGGCGCCGTCGATGTCGCTGATCACGTTCTGCGTGATCGTCGGCGTCGCCCAGAGGAACTCGCCGGTCTCCCGATCGAGGGTGTAGACGACGCCGGTCTTGCCGGGGATCCCGGTCACCACCTTCCGCACTTCCCCCGCCCGCACGCGGGGATTGATCCAACTGACGGCCATCGGATCCGGCGCCACGGCGGTGTCCAGCAGCAGGCGCTCGAACGGGTGATCGAGGTCCCAGTGGTCGTTCAGATGCTGGTAGTGCCAGCGAATCTCGCCCGTGGCGCCGTCGAGCGCGAGCGTCGAGTTGTGGTACAGGTGCGTGTTGTCGGTTCCGCCGAGCAGAAACTTCGGGGCGGGCGAGGTGACCGACGTCCCGATGTAGACCAGGTCCAGCGCCGGATCGTAGCTGGGCACCATCCACGCGCCGACGTGGGCGCGCCGCTCGAACGGCACGCCGCCCCACGTCTCGTCGCCCGGCTCGCCGGGGGCCGGGATCGTCCGCCTGCGCCACAGCTCCGCGCCCGTCGCCGCGTCGTGGGCCGTGATGACGCAGGCGTCCGGCCCGCCCAGCGGCATGCAACTGCGGCCCGAGAACACCTTGCCGTTGGCGATGATCGGGCCCGAGGTCTGGCTGGCCGGATGCGTCCGGTAGTCGAGGATCAGCGTCTCCCAGACCGGCTCGCCGGTCGCCGCGTCGAGCGCGAAGACGTGGTCGTCGGCGCTGGTGTCGATGATCAGGTTGCCGTGGATGGCGATGTTGCGGTTGGTCGCGGAGCCGAAGAGGTAGTCCTCGACGTCGTCGGGGATCTCGCGGCGGTGCTCCCAGAGGAGGTCGCCGGTGACCGCGTCGATGGCCTGGATGACGTCGCGCGGGTTCGGCATGTACAGCACCCCGTCGTAGGCGAGCGGCGTCCCCTCCTGCGTGCCGGGCTGCAAGGCCCGCGACCAGACCATGCGCAGGTCGCCGACGTTCTCCCGCGTGATCTCCTCCAGGGGGCTGTAGCCCCATCCGTCGAGCGTCCTGCGCCACGTCAGCCAGTCCGCCGGATCGGGGTCCTGCAGCATGGCATCGGTGACCGGGACGAAGCTCTCGTCCTGCGCCCGGCCCGGCGCATCGGCGGCGACGACGAGCGCCGCGCACGCCAGCAACGAAGAACAGGATCGGGACATCGACGACCGGGGTGCACGCATGATCCCTCCTCCGGGCGCAGCGCCCGCCAGTGCCGCGATTATATGCACGTGGATCCCATTGCGGTTTGCCGTATGGACTCCTAGAATGGGGATCTCGATTCCGATTCGAAACCGCGTTCGCACCGAGGAGGCCGGAGATGACGACGACGCGCAACCGGCGGCGGACGTTCGCCTGGCAGGTCTTGCTCTCCACGGCGGTCGCGGCGCTCGTCGCGCTGCCGTCCCCGGCGGCCGCGCAGGCCGCGGCCACCGACGATGTCACCTTCACCCGCGACATCGCTCCCATTCTGCAGCGGAGCTGTCAGAAGTGCCATCGGCCCAACGCGCTGGCCCCGATGTCGCTGATCGACTATGAGGAGGTGCGGCCCTGGGCGCGCGCCATCAAGTACCGCACCGGGCTCCGCGACACGCCGGGCGTGATGCCGCCGTGGTACATCGAGAAGGACATCGGCATCCAGCAGTTCAAGGACGACCCGTCGCTAAGCGACCACGAGATCGCCCTGATCTCCAGGTGGGCGGACAGCGGCGCCCCGCGGGGCAACCCGGCGGATCTGCCCCCGCCGGTGCCGTTCATCGACGTGGACGAATGGGAGATCGGGCAGCCCGACCTCATCGTGTCGTCCCCGAGCTTCGAGATCGCGGGCGACGCGCCGGACTGGTGGGGCTCCATCGGCGAGGTGCCGACGGGACTGACCGAGGACCGCTACGTCGCCGCGATGGAGTACAAGGAGATCACCGAGCGCAGCGAGGGCGAGACCCGCGCCACCGTCGGCGGGCTCTTCGTCGTGCACCATGCCACGCTCGGCGTGACCGATCCGGATCCCGATCCGAACGAGGACGACCCGCTGGCCGCGCAGCGCCGCTGGCCGACCCACGAGGTGGGGCGCAACGCCGACGTCTTCGACCCCGAGGCGGGCAAGATCATGAAGGCGGGATCGAGTCTCCAGTTCAATTCGATGCATCTGCACGCCAACGGCGCCGACACGCGGGCGCACCTGGAGGTGGGCTTCAGGTTCCATCCCCGCGGCTACCAGCCGACCCGCAAGTGGGTGCGCATGTCCTTCGGCAACGGCGTCGACCTCGACATCGAGGCGATGGATCCCGACCAGCAGATGGAGTCCTACTTCACCCTGCCGGAGAACACGCTGATCACGATCTTCGAGCCCCACATGCACGCGCCCGGCGTGCGGATGTGCCTGGACGCCATCTGGGGGCACCACGTGCAGACGCTCAACTGCGCCGGCTACGACCATAGCTGGGTGCGGGTCTACAACTACGAGGACGACGCGGCGCCGCTGCTGCCCAAGGGCACCATCCTGCGGATGACCGGCTACTTCGACAACTCGCCCGCGAACCCCAACGTGCCCGACCCGCGCAACTGGTCGGGAGGGGGGCACCGCTCCGTCGATCAGATGTTCATCAACCTGATGCGCGGCGTCTACATGACCGACGAGGAGTTCGCGGCCGAGATGGCCAAGCGGCGCGCGAACCTCGGTCTCGCCGACGGCGAGGTCACCATCGGCTGCCCGCTCTGCGGCACGGTCGAGGTGGAGCCGGCCGACGACGCCGGAGGAGGACAGTGAGAGCGACGGGAGCGCGGCTGCCCCGCCGGCCGCTCGCGCTCGTTCTCCTCGCCGGGCTGCTGGTCGGCCTGGCCGCGCAGGACGCCGACGCGCAGCGCATGCGGCGGGCGTACGACTTCGGGCAGGAGGTAGTGCCCGCCTACGAAGGGTGGGAGCAGAACGAGGACGGGTCCTTCAACCTGGTGTTCGGGACGATGAACCGGAACTGGGAGGAGGAGCTCCACATCCCGATCGGCCCCGGGAACAGCATCGAGCCCGGCGGGCCGGACCAGGGTCAGCCCACCTGGTTCCTGCCGCGGCGCAACCGGTTCCTCTTCCGGATCCGGGTCCCCGCCGACTTCGGCGACCAGGAGCTGGTATGGACGCTCACCAGCCCCAACGGCGAGACGAAGCGCGCCTACGGGACGCTTCTCCCGGACTACTACATGGACAACAACGTCCGGATGGCGAACAACGGGGCGGGTGTCTCCGGCGAGCTGTTCAAGAACGTGGGCCCGACGCTCGCGGTGCACGGTGAGAAGACCAGGAGGGTCGAGGCGAACGAGCCGGTCACCCTGACCGCGGTGGCGCACGACGAGGACGGCCTGCCTGCGCCGCGGGCGATGCGTCCCGTGGACCCGGGCCGACCGACCAGCTTGACCCCGATCGCGGCGAGGGGCCTGCGGCTCTCGTGGTTCGTCTACCGCGGGGCGGTTCCGGTGACCTTCGATCCGGTACAGGCCAAGGTCTGGGAGGATACGCGGGCAAACTCCAACTCGCCGTGGGGCGCCGGTTGGGAAACGCCCGAGCCTCCTCCGGACAACAAGTGGGTGGTGCGGGCGACCTTCAGCGAGCCGGGCACCTATGTGCTGCGGTGCATCGCCCACGACGGGGGCCTGGGGACCTACGAGGACATCACGTTCGAGGTGACGGAGTGAGCGTGTTGTCGAAGGTCTCGGCGGGCGCCATGGTGCTGCTTGCGTTGGTGGGGGCAAATCCGACCGCCGCGGCCGCGAACGACGGCGGGACGGTCCCCGAGCACCCCACGTTCACCCGCGACGTGCTCCCCATCCTGCAGCGCTCGTGCCAGGTGTGTCACCGGCCCGACATGTTCACACCCATGTCGCTCCTCACCTACGAGGAGGTGCGACCGTGGGCGCGCTCCATCAAGCAGCGCGTCGAGGCGCGCGTGATGCCGCCCTGGTTCGCCGACCGTACGGTGGGGAGGTATCGCGACGACCCCTCGCTGAACGACACCGAGATCGCCACCGTCGCGCGCTGGGTCGACCAGGGCGCTCCGCGCGGCAACCCCGCGGACGCGCCACCGCCGGTCGCATGGGCGGCCGTCGACACTTGGTACCACGGGGAGGAGCCGGACCTGGTGGTCACCAGCCCGCCTGTCGTGGTGCCCCCCAACTCGATCGAGACCTATCCGGAACCCGAGATGGAGACCGGCCTGACCGAGGACCGCTACATCAAGTGGATCCAGGTGATGCCCGGCGAGTCGCGCGTCGTCCACCACGTGCTGGTGTACGCCGTGCGGGACGAGGAAGACGAGTCGGCCGGCGGCGGCCCCCGCGGCGTGCGCGAGCTGCTCGCCAACCGGGCGCGCGGCGACTTCGTCGGCGACTGGTTCGAGGACGGCTACGCGCGGCTGCTCCGCAAGGAAGACCGGATCCGGCTGCAGCTCCACTACCTGCCGGACGACGAGCGGAGCTTCACCGACCGGACCAGCGTGGGCATCAAGTTCTACCCGCCGGGGTACGAGCCGGCCTACGTCGTCACGACCAAGGCGGTGTCCAACCGCGATGACCTGATCATTCCGCCCGGCGAGGCCAACGCGCGCAGCGACGCCTACTTCACCCTGCCCGAGCCGACCCGGATCATCAGCTTCCAGCCGCACATGCACTACCGCGGCAAGGCGATGACTCTGGAGGCGATCCGCCCGGATGCCGGGCGGCCGGAACTGCTGACCGACATCGACCGGTTCGCGTGGGACTGGCAGCCTACCTACGTGTACGAGACCCCGTTGACCCTGCCGGCCGGGACCGTCATGCACGTGACCGCGTACCACGACAACTCGACCGCCAACCGGGTCAACCCCGACCCGACCGCGGCGGTCGGCTGGGGGCAACGGACCATCGACGAGATGAACATCGGCTGGCTGGACTACTTCCACATCTCGGAGGAGGAGTACGCCGCGCTGCAGGACGAGGAATAGGTCGTGCCGCGAGGCTCCCTCGTCCTCTCGCTGGCTGCCGCGGTCGTTTTGCCTGCTGCCGCGGTCGCCACACTTGCCGTGCCCGCTGCCGCGTCGCTGCTCGCGGCCCAACCGCGCCACCCCGTCTACCTGATATACGACGGCTTCGTCCGCAACGCCGATGGGGCCCTGACGCTGGCCTTCGGCTACCACAACGTGAACCGCGTCGAGGTTGCGCTCGACGGGGAGGACAACGCCTTCCTTCCGGGTCCGGCCGACCGCGGCCAGCCCACCGTGTTCCTGCCGGGGCGGCAGCGATTCGCCTGCGTGCTGGTCGTGCCCGAGGTGTTCGACGGCCGGCTGCAGTGGCAGGTCCGCTTCGCCGGTCACGAGTCGGTGACGACCGCGCGCGTACTGGATCCCCTGTACGCGCTCGAAGAAGCGAGCGCCGAGCAGGCGGTCGAGGGAATCGAACTGGACGGCGCGCCGCAGGGAATCTGCCTGGAGCGGGACGCCATGAGTGAACGGCGGTAAGTGTCGCGCAGTCCTTGCGACGAGGTCAACGGCTAGGAGTTCTTCTGGGACCACGGCGAGCGAACGGCGGTAAGTGTCGCGCAGCCCTTGCGACCCACTGTCAGGAAGCGTAATCTCGACACATGCCCAACGTGGCAGATATCGAGTCGGCGGTTGCTCGCCTCTCGCCAGCCGATCTCGCGGAGTTTCGGGCTTGGTTTGCCAGGTTCGACGCTGCACAGTGGGACGTACAGATAAAACAAGACGCATCAAGCGGCCTGCTCGACGCGCTCGCGGATGAAGCAATCGAGGATCTCCGAGCGGGCCGGGCGACCGACCTGTGAAGCATCGCGCCACCCGTCGGTTCTGGCGCTCCTACGACGAACTTCCCGAGCAACTCCAGCGATTGGCCGACGAGTGCTACGAACGGCTCCGCCGGAATCCTCGCCACCCGTCGCTGCATCTGAAGAGGACCGGGCGGTTCTGGTCTGTTCGCATCGGTCTCCGACATCGTGCGCTTGGCGTGGAGGACGATGACACCGTGGCATGGTTCTGGATCGGGACGCACGCGCAGTACGACCGACTGCTGAAGCGGACATGACGGGGTACACTCCTTCGACACGGGAACACCCTCATGGGCCGGATCGCAGTCGAAGCGACGATCGAGAACGGGACCGACGCGACCTTCCGCATCCGTTGCGATGCGCTGGTCGACACGGGCGCTGCCTACCTGACGCTCCCGAACGTCTGGCGGGACCGCCTGGGAACGCTCACGACCCTCGATACGGTCGCCGTCGAGACGGCGACGCAGGCGGTCGTCAGCGGCGACATCTGTGGACCGGTTCTCCTCCGGATGGAGCATTTCCGGCCGGTTCTGACCGAGGTGCTGTTCATCGAGATGGACCCGGCCGACGGTCAGTACGAGCCGCTGATAGGCTACATCCCGCTCGAGCAGGCGCAGGCCGTCGTCGACCTGGTGGGACATCGTCTGGTCAAGGTGAGCCGGGTCGACCTGAAATGACCTCGGCCAAGTGCTCGCGAACGACCGCACGGGAGTACGGATACGCTATCGCGATCCCGCCTCGTACCACGCCGTCGACGCGCCGGCCGGAGCATTGCCGCTGATGTGGTCCGCCATCCGCCGCACGAGCTCGGCGTTGGTGAACGGCGACCACAGATGGCCCTTCATCGGGCGGCCGTGCACGAACTCGCCGCCGTAGTGCGGATCGGTCGTGCCTTCGAGGAACTCCTCCAGCAGGTACACCGCGTACGGCAGGTAGAACTGGTCCATCTCGGGGTTGTAGATCCGGATCTTGCCGACGAGATCCGGACCGATGCGCGGCCAGTTCTCTTCCAGGTAGTGCCGCAGGTCGTAGCCGTTGTCGCGCATATGGTGCGCCACCTCGCGGTCGATGACGCCGGTCTCCAGGTCCCATAGGCGGCGCGGATAGCCGTCCGCGTCGGTCGGCCCGTACGCGGCGTTCCAGGCGTCGATCTGCCCCCCGGATCGGCCGCGCGAGCCTTGGGCCCGCTCGAGTTGGCTCAACTGCCGGACGCTGCCGACCGGTTGCCCCTCGATGGTCCGCTGGAACATCCGCTCCGGGGCGCCCGGTACCGCATCCGGGACCAGGAACGCGCTCTCGTCCTCGTAGATGTCGATCAACTGGTAGCGGCGGAAGTCGACGGAATCGGGGTAGAAGGTCCACGTGCCGCCGTAGAAGGTCGGGTAGTGGATCTGCGAAGCCAGCGAGATCCAACCGCCGGTGGAGCCGCCGGTGATCACCCGGGCGTAGGGCTCGCCGATCATCCGGAAGTTCTCTTCGAGGTACGGGATCAGCTCCTGGTGGATGGCGTCGCCGTAAGGGCCGTTGTTCGCCGAGTTCAGGCCGTAGGAGTCGTCGAAGAAGGGTGTGGGGTGCTGAATCGTCACCGCGATCAGGCGCGGGAAGTCGTCGCCCGTCCACGCCCGCTGGAAGTCGTACCCCGACTCGCGCATCCCGCCCGACTCGCGCATCATCTGCGCGAACAGTTGCGGCTCTCCCGAGGGCGGCTCCGCCGTGAAGCCGAAGGCGGGCTCCAGCTTGAAGTGGTCGGCCTCGAACACCACCGGGTAGCGCATCTCGGGGCTCTCGTCGTAGCCGCGCGGCAGCAGGACCACGGCGCCGAGATACATGGGGTGCCCCCACCAGTCGCTCAGGATTCGGCTCCGTATCTTGACGCGCCTGACCCACGCGGTGTCCGGCGGCGTCTCGATGGGCGGAATCTCGCCCGTCAGTTCCAGTTGGATCGGCGTGTCCGAGCCCGGATCCACGCGAACGCGTTGCGGTGCGCTGATCAGGTTCCCCGGGGAGAACGCCCAGCGCTGGCCCTCCCACTGGTCCTGCGGCGCCCAGACGACGTGGCCGTCCCGGCGGCGGTACTCCGTGTACACGTGGAGCAGAGCCTGCACCCAATAGTCGCCCGACGGCAGCTCCCCCAGGCGCGCGTAGGGATAGCCGTCCGCCGCGGCGTCGATGACCATGGTCTCGCCCGGTTCGACATCGGCCACGTCCGTCGCGAAGAAGGGCACGCGGCCATCACGCTGCCGCGCCGAGTTGTAGGCCGCAATCCGGGGCTCCGGGTCCGCCGACGGGCTGATTCCCAGGAAGAGGCGTCCGGCGAGCGGGCCTGGAACAAGACCGGCTGCGTAGCTGACCTCGATGCGGAGCCGGGAGGAGACGCCGCCCTCATCGACCGCGGCACGCCGCATCGGAGCACATGCCGTCAGCAGCACGGCCAAGGCCAGCGCGGCATATCGAATCCCGGTAGACGCCAGACGCATGATCTTCTCCCGTTGCGTGATGGCCGCGCGGCTTGAGAAGCGATCGGCCAGTCAATCACCATCAATCGAATCGACCGCGTCATCGAGGCGCGGGAGTAGATCCGACTGACCGAGGGCCTCCTCCAACTGGCCGAGAATATCGCGCACCTCCGTCAGGTCCACATCGCCGCTCGCCAACAGCGAGCGCAGGTCGTCCAGGTCCTTCCCCCGCCCCGCGAGCACCTTCATCACGGCGAGGTCCGTCGCCTGCGCCACCGGCACGTCCACGCCGTCAATCGCGACACGGCTGGCGCGCTCGAGCGTCAGCGCTTCCAATCCGGACCCGGCGAGCACGAGATCGACCTCCATTCCCGAAGCGTGGACCAATGGAACGACTGCTCCCCTCTCAATGAGCTGCTCCGCGATGTCGGGGTAGCGGTGAGTCAGCCCCTCCGATTCGAGCGCCTGGACGAGCGTACCAAGTCGTGCAGGCGCCACCTGCACAGTAACGTCGACGTCCTGTGTCGCGCGCGGGCTGCCGCGCACGGCAACAGCCTGCGCTCCGAAGACGAACCAGGAAAGCCCCTGCCCGTCGAGCACGCGGCGAAGGATGCGGAGGACGTCAGCGACGGCCGACATGGGCGGCGCGATCGAGCAGCGCGCGGACGCGCTGGTGATTGGTGAGGTCGGCGCGACGCATCGCCTCGTTCGGTGACTCGGGCCTGCCGGTCCGAGTTGCCTCGTACAGATCGATAGCCAGCCGAACCTTCTGTGCAACGGGAAGTCTCGCCCGGTGCCTGCGCGCCAGCCGTTCCGGCAGCCCCCAGTCACGGCGGGCGTAGCTCCGCAACTCGTCGTGGTCAAGCAAACCGCGCCTCCATCTCGCGCCGCGCCACGACAGCGTCGACGTTCGGATCGAGCTCCACGTCGTCCCACCGCACGACCTCGCCCGCCGCAACACCCTGCTTCAGCACCACGCCGTGCGCGAGCCCGATCGGCAGCGCGCCGCGCTCGAGCGACGCCCGCGCCGGAAGCAGCTTGCCGTAGACGGTGAACCCGCCTTCCCCGTCGAGGGTCTCCCCCGCCGCGAGATCGCGCTTCGCGGTGGCCGCCGCGTCGCCGACGAAGCTGCGGGTGGCGCCGGTCGGCTTCGCGAGTAGCCCGGCGGCCAGAATCGACACGTTCAGCTCCAGCCCGATGAGATGGAACGGCTTGTACATCGCCGAGTAGCGGCCGGTCGCGTCCGTGTTCATGCCGTACTGGCGGAAGCAGCCGGCCGTGTAGTCGTTGGGCGCCTCGATGACGACGTAGACACCCCACCGCAGGTCGTTCGGGACCGGCCGGCCGTCGCGCTCGAGCGACGACACCACCTCGACCTGTCCCTTGTGGTGAAGCTGGCCGCCGACCTTCGCGGGCCGCAGCACGTGCGCGAGGTCCTCCTTGCCGCACGGCGGGAATCGCAGGCCGTCGGGCGGTGGCGTGAGGCCGGTCGCATTGGCGATGGCGGCCATCTCGATGGCGGACTTCGTGCCGTCGAGGAACGAGTTGAACATCCGGCTGTTCATCCCGGCCGCCGCGGCCTGCTCGGCGGTGAGTCCGTAGTGCTCCCACACCGTGTCCGGCGTCGAGGCGTGGTAGGACGGCAGGTACTTCGTGCCCTTCCCTGCCGCCACGACCTCGAAGCCGCACGAGCGCGCCCATTCCACCAGCTCGCAGGTGAGGGCCGGCTGATCGCCGTAGGCCATCGTGTAGACCACGCCCGCCTCGCGCGCCTCGGCGGCGAGCAGGGGTCCGGCCAGCACGTCGGCCTCGACGTTGACCATCACGATGTGCCGGCGCGCCGCGAAGGCGGCGCGGGCGTGCGCGATGCCCGCCGCGGGGTCGCCGGTCGCCTCGACCACGACGTCGACGCCACCCTCGCCGATGGCTTCGAGTGCGTCCGCGGTGAACCGCGTCCCCGCGATGCGCTGGGCGCTCCAGCCCACCGCGCGGCAGGCGGCGCGGGCGCGGTCCGGATCGAGATCCGCGATCACGCGCACCTCGAGTCCGATCGAGGACGGCGCCTGACTCAGGAACATCGATCCGAACTTGCCGGCGCCGACGAGCCCGACCCGCACCGGCCGGCCGGCGGCGTGCTCGCGAAGCTGGTCGTAGAGGTACATGCCGTGTCGCTCAGGCCGCCGTTCCGGCGCGCGCGAGCTCCGCAAGACAGTCGTCCGCCAGCGGTTCGATCGGCGCGAAGTCACGATGCGCGATCCACGCCGCCCGCTTGAACCGCCGGATGTGGTTGTCGACGTGGCACAGCGACAGGTACACGATGCTGCGGCCGAACGGGCTGATGTTGGGCGGACTCGCATGCACGAGCGTGGAAGCGAAGACGATGATGCTGCCGGGCGGCCCGGTCGGGGCCACGCAGCCGCCCCGCTCGGCGAGCCGCGTCACCGTGGCGCGGTCGAGCGTCCAGAGCGGATAACTCGTCGTCTCCAGGTCGTGGCCGGCCTCGAACACCCCCTGCTTGTGACTTCCCGGCAGGAACAGCAACGGCCCGTTGGCGGCGGTCACCTCGTCGAGGAACACGGCGATGTTCATCGCGCGCGGCTCCGGCATCCGATCATCGCGGTGCCAGGTGCCGAAGTCCTGGTGCCACTGCCAGACCTCGCCGTCGAACGCCGCCTTGGCATTCACCTTGTACTGGTGCATGTAGACGGGGCCGTCGACGAGTTGCATCACCGGCTCGACCAGCCGGGGGTGGCGCCCGAGGCGGCGGAACGCCTCGTTGTAGGTGTGCGCGGCGAACGCGGTGCGGGCGACGCCGGTCGACTCGCGCCACACCTCCTCGCGGTCGAGCGCGTAGACCTCGTCCGCGGCGGCCCGCAGCAGCGCCGCCTCGTCGGCCGAGAAGCGTGACGGGAAGAACAGGTAGCCCTGCTCGTCGAACCGCGCGATCTCCTCGGGAGTCAGCTTCATGACGGTTCTCCCGGCTTACACTGGGCACCATGCCCAACGCAGCCACCGTCACCAAGTTTACGTGGAACGACATGCCGAAGGAGCGGGTCACCAACCGCATCGACCGCCGCATCGTGGCTGGCGAGAGCACGATGGTCGCGCACGTCTATCTGCAGAAGGGCGCGATCGTGCCGGAGCATTCGCACCACAACGAGCAGCTCACCTACGTCCTGAAGGGCAAGCTCCGGTTCTGGGTCGGCGACGACTTCTCGCAGGTCTTCGACGTCGGCGAGGGCGAGATCCTGCACCTTCCGTCGCACGTACCGCACAAGGCCGAGGCGCTGGAGGAGACGCTCGACGTCGACATCTTCAGTCCGCCGCGGCAGGACTGGCTGGACCACACGGACGACTACTTCAAGGATCAGTAGGAACCGATGATGTCGATCCGAAAGACCCGGGAGTCGTAGAGGAGTCCTGGCCGCGTGCCTCGACGCCGAGTGCGGCCGGGTTGCGCCCTGGGCTGCGCGCCGGCCTACCAGACCGGTTGGCGCCAATCATCCAGACAGGAGCGCGACCGCAAACGGCGGCAGCGGCGCACCATCTTGGCTCACTTCGACGACCGACTGCGGTCCACCGCCTGCCGCCGGACGCTCTCGACGTGCTATCTTGGCTGAGTGGCTGATTCTGTACCGCCAGCAAGCACGCATGGACGTCCGCCCCGTCGCTCCGGCACCAGGGAGGGAGCCGGCGCCTCGGATCGGAAGGTCGGGACGAAGACAGGCGACCGACTTCGTTCACCGGGACACAGCGAGCAGTCGCTGAGCGACGTCCAGGTGTCCGACGCCGTAACCGACGCCGAACACCTGTTTCCGCTGGACAACCTCCTGAAGTGCGATTACTTCGTGAAGTATCGCAAGGGCTACTACAAGGCTCGGGACCTGAATCTCCTCAACCCGTACAGGAACTACGTTGAACTCCTGACGTCGTTGAGCGAGATTTACGCATACAACGAGCGACATGCAAGATCGTTCGCAAAGCGAATCACGGCGAACGCGAGCGACTTCGGACAGTGTGAGGCGGTGTTCGCGGAGATAATCGTCTATCGTCACTACGTAAGGCCTGTTCACGAAGACCTGGTTCGCCGGGTAGAACTCCACGAATCCGAAGCCGATGTTATCGTCGAACGGCCGGACGGCTCCAGGATGTTCCTCGAAGTCTTCAGCGTCAATCCGGATTTTCCCATAGCGAAGAGAGGCGAGAAGCCAATCGTGAAGGACGTCAGGACGCATACCCAAAACGCCATGGCGTCGATCCGCCAGAAGCTGCTTCGAAAAATCAAGAGACAGAAGCAGATGTCTGCGCCGCGCGAGAACTATGCGGTCATCGAACTCAACAATCCCTCGATTGCGGGCGATTTCTCCGTCCTTTCGTCCCTGTCCGGCGGATACAAGGTGCAGCTCGACAGACGCACGCTACGGCCGGTGTCCTCCGGCTATGACTGGGGCGAATCAATTTTCAATGATCCAGCCACTCGATTCCTCAAGGGCATCATATATTTCAGCCTGGGTGACTATTCATCCAGGAAGTATCTATTGAATCCTGAAACGAGGCGGACCGATCAGGCTCCACTCGGTGAACGTTTCGATATGGACCAGTTTCTGCACGAAGCCAGACCCAGGATCTTCGATCCGGATGGAAATGTCACAGCGAGCGAAGGATTCGACGTCGATGACTTTGTTCGGACGATCCACGAGGGCCGTGGCGTGGAGCGAAAGGACCTCTCGGATTGATCGTCCTGGACACGAACGTCGTTTCCTACATCTTCGGTGGAGACGACCGCGCCCAGTACTACATCGAACAGATCCGTGGTAGTCGAGCGCTGATCTCTTTTCAGACGCTGGAGGAGCTCTGGTACGGCGCGTTCGCCAAGGGCTGGGGCATACGGCGGAAGAACGAGCTCGCCCGCCATATCGAGCAATACGAAATCGTCTGGACCGGGCCCGAACTTGCGAAGGTGTGCGCGCGCCTGCGCAGCGAACGCCGGTCGGCCGGCCGCGAGATGAACTCCGCTGACGCCTGGATAGCCGCCACCGCCATCCTGCTGGAGTGCCCTCTTGCTTCGCATGACCGTGACTTTTCCGAAATCCCGGGGCTGGAACTCATCCGGTCTTCGTGACCGACGCGATCCAAGAGATGGCATCATGCCTCGACTGACCGACTACCGCGTCCTGACCTTCGACTGCTACGGCACCCTGATCGACTGGGAGTGCGGGATCTGGGACGCGCTGCAGCCGCTCATCATGCGCAACGGCAGGGCCGGGAACCACGTCTCCCGCGGCCCCGGCCTCCGGGCCTTCGCGCAGTGCGAGAGCCGGCAGGAGCAGGCAACGCCCGGCCTCCGCTATCCGGAGTTGCTGGCCCGCGTGCACCGGCGCATCGCTGAAAGCCTGGACCTCGAGAGCAGCGCGGCGCTCGACGAGGCGTTCGGCGCCTCGGTGCCGCACTGGCCCGCGTTCCCCGACACAGCCGACGCGCTGCGCGTCCTCAAGCGGCACTACAAGCTCGTCATCCTGTCCAACGTGCACCGCGAGGGCATCGCCGCCTCGAACCGCAAGCTCGGCGTGGAGTTCGACGCCATCTACACCGCCGAGGACATCGGCTCGTACAAGCCTTCGGACGCCAACTTCGAGTACATGCTGACGCACCTGGAATCGGACCTGGGCCTGGAACGCTCCGTCGTCCTGCACACCGCGCAGAGCCTGCACCACGATCACGTGCCGGCGAAGCGCTTCGGGCTCGCCAACGCCTGGATCGACCGGCAGCGGCTGTCCGCGGGCGGAAGCTGGGGCGCCACCGAGCGCGTCGAAGAGATGCCGTCGACCGACTTCGTGTTCTTCTCGATGGGTGAGATGGCGGAAGCCGTGTCCACCATGTGAGGAACGATTCAACGTCCCGCGCGCCCCGCGGTGCCACCCAATGTGCCATGGGGCGTGCAGGGGAGCGACCCGCCGGAAACCTGCCGGGCCGGGTCGCTCCCTTCAAAAGTGTCCCTGGGGGAAGGCGGACCCGTCGCTCAAGCACGTGATCTTGAGTGCGCTCCGTCGCTGTAGCCGTGCCGCCGGAGCATCGCGATGAACTCGGTTGGGTCAGTGGTGGCCGTGCGCAGGCTACGGTTCTTGAGCAGGGCGACGTACAGGGCGCAAGACCGAGCCTGACAGTTGATGGACTTGTCTGGATTGAATTCGATATCCGTAAACGCGTCGAACCCGACGAGCGCGTCATCGATCTCACCGTCCCGCTCGGCCAGAGCGCCCAACGCCCGGACATAGAGCCAATCGTAGAACGCTGTCTTCGGGGTGAGTTCCCAGTCGCGCCCGTCGAAACGGAATCCGGTCAGGTGATCGCCGGAGAACTGCCTCATGTACCGCTTCACGTCACGGCCGGATCGCACCGAGTACAAGTGGGTGAATGGACCCCGAGCACCGAAGACCTTCGAGCCTTGGAAGGCCGCCTCCAGCAGGATCGGATTCGGCTGAGCATCGATCTCGATCGACAGACTGAAGGCACTGAGCCGCACTCCTAGTGGATTCGCCGACTTCGTAGACACCTCCAGCACGCTAGACGTGCCTAGATCGGTCGCAGCCGACCGGTGAAGTGACTCGACGCAGCGCCGCTTCTGGCTCGCGGCGAAACCCGAGAACCACTCGAATTCAACGATTCGTTCTTCGACCAGGTAACCAGCGGGATCCGGGACGAATAGAGGACGTTTGGCCATCGGACTGCAACCTGTGCCTTACGATGCCGACTCAACGTTTGTAGCCCCGAATGGTCTTGGAGAGTTCATTTCGGTCGAATAGGTCCTTCTGGACGTCAACAGTCGGCGGTTCTACAGGCCAACTCGGGAGTGGTTTGTCAGTGGGCCAAATCGCGAGCAAGGGCGCGACGCTCGCCTTGACCGCATCCGATTCGACGACTATCTGGACAATGGCCCAAGTTGGAACGGCGTGTCTTACTAGGACTTCAGCTTGAATGTCGGTCGGGCAGTTCGGAAGACGATACTCTTGTCGACGGCGTCCCCGCGCGGACACGCGTGGCTGGAACATCGATTCGAACCCTTCGATACCGTCCTGGACAAGGTCGCCGCGCGCAGTCGCGGCGTTGACCGGCGAGAATCTTGTACTCGGAAGCGCGAGTAGGACAGGCGTCAGACACAGATGAACCCACTCTTGCTCAGGTCGTTCCTTGCGGTAGTCGTCGAGCAAGTAGACGTTCGGATACTCAATCGAACAGCACACGTAATCCCGATGACGGTCCAATCGTCGGGGGTCGTTCACCACTCCGTTGACGCCCCGATTGAGCAGGCTCCGCGTCGATGCGATTTCGCGGGCGGCGATGATCCCTGCCAGCGACGTGACGCGTGTGAAGTGGACGAGACGGGTGATCGCAAGTTCCTTGATCCGTCGTAGTATTTGGCCGTTGAACGTAGCGGCTGACATGGCGTCCGTGACCGTCATGGAGCGTCGACGCGCCCGCTACAGGCGCCGCTGCGTGCCGTCAGGCGAGCTTCACGGGTGGCGACAGACATGGCACCAGTAAGACTGCCGACCATGATCAGGAGCATGACGCCCTGGATCCACGGTTTCGTCATGACAACCTCGGCGGGAGCCCGTGGATCTGGTTCCATCATGGGAAGAACACGAGCTTGATCAGCAAGCCGAGAATGGCTGGCCCGTAGCCGAACTTCAGCAACTTCATGTCGGCTTTCAGGTCGGCGATTGCCGCCTTCAGGTCATTGCCGATCCGTCCGATCTCGGTCTGCATGCGGTTGACGTCACGTTCGAGGTCGAGCTTGGTCACCAAGTCTTCGCGGCCAGTGACCATCCTTCGGATCATGCTACCACGGCCGGCGGCGGGCGCGCGGGCGGGGAACGCGGACCACGAGTAGCACAGGCCTTCCCTCTGCGGCCGTTCGGCGCATTCTTGGCCGACGGTGTTCCGGGCGAGCGTCAGTAGTACTGCCGGATGTAGCCATAGGCCCGGTCGAACAGCTCCTGGTCCTGGTGCAGGCGGTACTTGAACAACGTCTTTCGGAGCGCCCTCTTCACCTCCCGCTCGCCGGCCTTGGTCGTCTGCCAGCCCTCGAAGCGCACGTGCCGGACGATCTCGTCGATGTCGTTGACGACTCGCTCGACCATGACGGGCGTACGGTCGTTGCGGGCTTCCTCGAACAGCTCCGTCAGGGCGGCCTTGCCGCGCTCCTCGGGCGTTGCCGGCTCGACGGTCCGCTCTGCCTCTACCACGTCGCGGGCCAGATCGAGCAGTGACTTGAGGAACTCGATACTGACGAGCAGCCCTTGCTCGTGCTTCTGCCGCAGCGCTTCGAGCCGCTCGCCGAGCGCGCGAAAGCGGGGGTCGCTCAGATGTCTGCGAAGCCGCTCGACGACCCTGATCTCGATCTCCTTCGACTTCTTCTCCGGGTCCGTCGTGCCGAGCACGGCGTCCAGCACGTCGGCGTCGAGCACCAGCGTCTCCAGGTCGTCGCGCACGGCCTCGACGTGAACGTGCCGGTGGATGAGGTCGATGGTCTTGGCGCCGAGCGTGTGCCAGAGGAGCTTGTCCGTTCCCGTCGAGGGCTTCAGCGACTCGTACACCTGGCCCAGCCAGCCGTGGTCGGCTTCGTACGGCTCCAGACTCGGGTCGGGGGAAATCGCGTCCCAGAGGCGCGCCAGGTAGCTGTAGTCGGCGGCGAATCCGTCGCGTGTCTCATTGTCCGGGAGACACTCCTGCGCGGCGATCAGTCCCTCGTAGCCGGTGACCGTGCGATCTACCCCGGAGAACCACGCCAGGCATTTCTGCACCGCCGCAGGAAGCGCGGCGACCAGCTCATTGAGGTTCGTGACGACGCGGGTGATGCCCTCCTCGTCGAACTGGATCGCCTGGGCCACATCGTCGAATACCCCGAGGTAGTCGACGATCAGCCCGTGGGTCTTGGTCTCGCCGTACGGCCGGTTCGTGCGGCAGATGGCCTGCAGCAGCGTGTGGTCACGCAGCGGCTTGTCCAGGTACATCGCCTGCAGGATGGGCGCATCGAAGCCGGTCAGCAGCTTCGACGTGACAATCAGCAACTTGAGCGGGTCGTTCGGATCGCGGAAGCGGTCGAGCAGCCGCTCTTCGGCGTCCCGGTCCCGGCGGTAGGCGGCGTACTCGTCCTCTCCGCTGTTGACGGTCATGACGACATCGGACATCTCGACGGGCAACACCCGGTCGAGCGCCTGCTTGTACAGCAGGCAGCCTTCACGGTCGTAGGTGACCACCTGCGCGCCAAAGCCGTTGGGAGCCACCTTCTCCTGGAAGTGCTTCGCGATGTCGACGCAGATCCGCTCGACCCGTTCCGGCGTCTTCAACAGCACCGCCGTGCGGGCCGCGGTCTTCGAGAGTTGCTCCCGATCCAGGTCGCTCAGCCCACCGGTCAGCTCCTGGTACTCGGCGTCAATGGAGGCCCGGTCGATGTGCAGCTCCGGCAACCGCGGCTCGAAGTGCAGCGGCTTCGTCGCGCCGTCTCGGATCGACTCCTCGAAACCGTAGCGGCTCAGGTAGCCGTATTCATCCTCCTCGGCGCCGAAAGCGAAGAACGTGTTCCGGTCGGCGCGGTTGATCGGGGTCCCGGTCAGTCCGAACAGGAACGCGTTGGGGAGCGCCCTGCGCATCTTCCGCCCGAGGTCCCCTTCCTGAGAACGATGGGCCTCGTCGACCAGCACGATGATGTTTGTGACGGTCGTTCAGGACACCGTCCACCTCGCCGAACTTGAAGATCGTCGTGATGATGATCTTCCGAGCGTCCTGCGCGAGCAACCGTTCGAGATCCGCCCGGCTGTCGGCCTTCTCCAGATTCGGCGCGTCGGCCGCGTGGAAAGTGCTGGATATCTGCGTGTCGAGGTCGATCCGGTCGACCACGATGATCACCGTCGGGTTTCCCAACGCCGGATGCAGCCGCAGCTTGCGGGCCGCGAACAGCATCAGGAGCGACTTGCCGGAACCCTGGAAGTGCCAGACCAGGCCCTTCTTGGGGTGGCCGGCGACGACCCGTTCGACAATGCGGTTCGCCGCCTCGACTTGTTGGTAACGTGCGACGATCTTGGCTCGCCGCTTCCCCTTGCCCGTGGCGTAGGCCGTGTAGCTGCCCAGCAGATCCAGAACCGTGTGGGGGCGCAGCATGGACGAAACGGTCTGCCTGATTCGTTCGAGGGCCGGCGTACCTGCGTCGTCGTCCGCCCGCCACGGTCCCCAGAGATCGACCGGCAGGCCGATCGATCCGTATCGCAGGTCTTTCCCTTCGGTGGCGACCGAGCAGAGGTTCGGCACGAACAGATCGGGCACGTTGCGCTCGTAGTCGTCGTGGATCTGCGTTGCCCCGTCGAACCAGCTCTGACTCGACCGCACCGGCGTCTTCGCCTCGATGACGACCAGCGGCAGGCCGTTCACCAGCAGCACGAGATCCGCGCGGCGCTCGTTCGCACCCGATCGGACGGTGTACTGCATGCTGACGACATACTGGTTTCGCTCGACGTCCTCATGGTCGACGAGCCGCACGGTGACGTGCTCGCCGTCCGCGCCGAACGGCATCGACCGCTCTCCGGCGAGCCACGCTGCGAACTCCTCGTTCGCCTTGACCAGCCCGTCCGTCCGCACGCCCATCAGAAAGGCGCGCAGCCGGTACAGCACGTCGTCGGCCCTATCCGGCTGCGCCGCGATCTCCGGGTTGAGGCGGAGCAGCGCTTCGCGCACGTGGTCCTCGACGAGGACCTCGTGTGCCTGTCGCGGAAGGTGCTGCGGCCCGAGGTAGTGCCATCCGAGGCCGGAGAGCGCGCCGTGCCGCCGAGCGAGACCGGGTCCGACCGCCGTGTGGTGGGTTACGCCGCCGCAGAGGATGTCACGGACGAGGGCCTCGACCGTGTTCGACTCGGTGAAGGTCATGCTGGCAAACCTTGATCGGGGTGCCGCTACGACACGCCGGCACCCTGGCCGGGTTCGATCACAAGCAGCGTCGTGTCCGGTTCGGTGGTGAACGTTTCGATCTCATCGCGGTGGCTACGGAGACGCCGTTCAATCTCGCTGGTCGAGCAGTTGCCGAGCGCCAGCCAGACTACTTTCGGCGGCGCACCGTACAGGGAGGATCGACCGCTGAAGTCGCCGTCCTTCGACACGATGGTGAAGCCGTGCTGCCTCGCGTACGCCCAGACGGCCGAGTCGTCCGCGGCCGCCAGACCGACCGCTCGAACGTGAACGACCTCGGTCCAGACGTCGCGAAGGCGGTCGCACAGCCGCGGCGAGAGATTCTGGTCGAGGAGCAGCTTCACCTTCCGCCGACCGCAACCAGTCGCCGCTCGCGATCCGCGGCGAATGCGAGACAGGCCCGGATGTCTTCGCGCGTCAGATCCGGGAAGTCTCGGAGGAGGTCGTCCTCGGACATGCCGGACGCCAGGTAGTCGAGCACGTCGGAGACCGTCATGCGCAGGCCACGGATACACGGCTTGCCGCTGCGTTTTCCGGGCTCGATCGTGATCCGGTCCAAGTGCGCCATCGGCTCAGAGTACGAAACGTCCCGCCATCGGTCAAGCGGCTGGGCGGAGGGACGCATGCCACGAAACGCCCTTGTTCCATACCTCGCGCAGCCAGGCGACGCCAACCGCGTGACCGGGTCATCCGCGGCTACGCTCACGGAATGAGCCGTTCGCCCTCTTGGACCCAGCGAAGGGTATCGGCCGGCTACACGCGCATCGTGGTGGCGATTCGTCTCCACGACTGAACGCTCTCATGCTTGTGAATACTGTCACTGGCGGCGCCTACAAGGCGGACGAGAGCATGGTGGACCGCATCCGCTTCAACGCGCGTAGTCGACGTTCTACCGAGGAGCACGCCGCCCTCACGCCGCCTGCCCTTCGGAGGATGGCATCCTGGATGTCAGACGACGGTAACGCAATGGATAGCCGGCGGACGGCGTGCCCATTGATCTTCTTCATGCTTGCGCTCGTCCCGGCCGCGAAGCACTCAATCTGTCGTCGCCCCGCCGCCGAACGGAGATACAGTTCCAGGAAGTGAGGACGAGCAACGGATCGGTCCGGTCGCAATCTCATCATCGTATCCGGCCATGACACGTCGCATCGATCCTCGTTGAAGATGCCCGACAACCCGACGCGCTCACGCGTATTGGAGCGAGAAATCAATAGGTCACCTGCCTCAACGACGGAGTTGAGCATGGCGGGGGTTCGCTGGACTTGCTTGAGCCGTCCGGGACGATACCCGGACTTCGTTAGCGCATCGAGCCCCAGTACCCAGTGTCCGGTCGGAGTAGACGATTCGATGGCCGAACAGCCGTTTCGAGGCGCTTCGGTCAACAAGGAACCAAGTGCGACGCCTCTCGTGTCGGAGTTGGCGACCAAGGTGTCGAACACGCTGGCCTGCGCTAACTGCGCAGCTTCGACAAGTGCAAAGAGAGCCTCCGTAGCGCGGTCAATCTCCCGAAGAGTGACAGCGATCCGACGCTGTTCGTCCAGCGGCGGCAGGGCGAACTCGTACGTCGCGAGACTCTGCCAGTTGGTCCGAGGCGACAGAGACCCTGCCGATGTGCCGATGGCGTGCTTGAAAAACGCATCGGTCTGGCAGATAAACGGTAGCAGTTTCGGCAGCAGGTAGCCCTTGTTCCTCGACTCCAGCACGTAGATATCCCCGCTACAGACGCCGCTGAAATCCGGGACGGCGACCTTGCGGAGGTAAGCGCGGCGCTTTCCGAACAACACTTGACCGGGCCGGAAGAGGCTCGTGAACGTGGTGCCGCCGCCCACGTCGCCCCAGCGTCGAATCGCAAGTTCGCCGGGGTCCAGATGCTCCAGGCCGACGTAGCGACCGACGCCAGCGGCCTCGGGACTTGACGACCGTTCGGGGCTGCGCTTGACGACATCCCCGAAGGCGACCAGCGTCCAGCCGGGCTTGAGCTTGGCGCTACCCATCGGATCGGCTCTCCGCAGCGATCCGCTCGATCATCGCGACCACGTCTTCCATCTCCGACCAGAACGCTTTGTTGCCGGCGTCGAAATCGCTCCACGCGTCCCGCAGATCACCTCCAATCTGGGTGTCGGTGTCCGAGTGAGCGATCCGCGGGACGTAGCGGGGAATGGACAAGTTGCCGTCGTTGGCAAGCACGTCGTCGTTGGGCACGACGGCGGCGATTCCAGGCTCGGCGCCGAACGCGTCGTACGCCGTCAGGATCCGCTTCTGATGCTCCGGCGTCAGGAAGCTCTGCGCCCGCTCCCGCGCTACTTGTCGAACCGCGTCGATGAACAGCACCTTGCCGCGGCGCTCGGGCGGCTTCCGCGTCCGGCAGACCACGACGCACGCCTCCATCGGCGAGTTGTAGAACAGGTTCGGCCCCAAGCCGAGCACGCACTCGATGAGGTCGCGCTCGATCAGGGCGCGCCGCATCGCTGCCTCCTCCTGCCGGAACAGGACGCCGTGCGGGAAGAGGATGGCGCAACGGCCGGTACTCCGGTCGAGGCTCTCGAGAATGTGCTGAAAGAAGGCGTAGTCGGCCCGTCCCTGCGGCGGCGTGCCGAGGATGTTGCGGCCCCACGGGTCGTCGAGCCACGCGTCCCGGTTCCAGGTCTTGATCGAATACGGCGGATTGGCGAGCACCACGTCGAACCTCATCAGGCGGTCCCGCTCGATGAAGGCGGGATCGCTCAGCGCGTTGCCAACGGCGATCCGGAAGTCCTCGACGCCGTGCAGCACGAGGTTCATCCGCGCAATGGACGCCGTCGTGCCGATGATCTCCTGGCCGTAGAGGCCGAGCGTCCGGGCATCGCCGCCGTTGCGCCGCACCTCCGCCAGCGCGGAGATGAGCATGCCGCCGGTGCCGGCCGTCGGGTCGTAGATGCGCTCGCCCGACCGCGGCCGGAGCATCCGGGTCATCAGGTGCACCAGCGTCCGGTTGGTGTAGAACTCCTGCGCCGTGTGGCCGCTGTCGTCGGCGAACTGCTTGACGAGGTACTCGTAGGCGTTGCCCAGCTCGTCTTCCGGCACCGCGGCGAGGCTCAGCGTGTGCTTCGAGAAGTGCTCGACCAGGTTCTTGAGCGTCTCGTCCGGCATCTGCGCCTTGTCGGTCCAGGGCGCGTTCCCGAAGACGCCGGCGAGACGCTCCGGGTTGCCTGTCTCGATGGCGCGGAACGCGTTGCGCAGCGTCCGGCCCACATCGCGCGCCGCACGGCGGACATCGGACCAGTGCGCCCCGGTCGGGATGACGAACCGGTCGTTGGCGGTCGCCTCTGCGTACCCGCGGTCGCCGGTCTCATCGAAGGCGTGCCCGTAGTCCTCGTCCCACACGTCCGAGAGGCGCTTGAAGAAGAGCAGCGGGAAGACGTACTGCTTGTAGTCGCCGGCGTCGATCAGTCCCCGCAGGAGGTTGGCCGCCCTCCAGAGGTACGACTCCAGTGCCTGCTGGCCCAGGTGCCGCGGGGAGGGATGCGCGTCAGCCACGTTCCTGTGCTCTCGGTCAGCCGTTGCCCGGCGCGATTGCGTCACTCCAGCCAGCCATCCTCGACCAGCACGCGTCGCAGGCGATCCTCGGCGGCGCGGGCTTCCGTCAACGCCGTCTTGAAGGCAGCCAGCGCCTCGGGCAGCGGCGGGATGTCCTGGCCGATGGGCGGCAGGACGTAGCGAGAGATGTTGAGCGTCCAGTCTTCGCCCTCGATGTCCTCCGTCGAGACGACCTTGGCCCGGTTCTCCACGTCCCGGAAACGCCGCACCCAACCGACGATCTGTTCGGCATGCCCCGGGTCGAGGAAGTTCTGCGCCCGGCCCTTGCGGAACAGGCTCGACGCGTCGATCACGATCACCCTGCCGCGCCGGCCGTGTCGCTTCGCGCGGCGCAGCGTCACCACCGCCGGGGCGAGACCCGTGCCGTGGAAGATGTTGGGCGCGAGCCCGATCACCGCCTCGATCAGATCCTGCTCCAGCAGCGCCCGGCGGATGCGTCCCTCCGCGCCCTTGCGGAACAGCGCCCCCTGCGGCAGCACGACAGCCATCCGGCCCGAATCTTCCGCCATCGACGCCACCATCTGCTGGACCCAGGCGTAGTCGCCGTAGCTCGCCGGCGGCAGGCCGAAGGCGGCGCGGCCCCACGGATCCGCCTCCCACACCTCGCGGCCCCACTCCTTGAGCGAGAACGGCGGGTTGGCGATGACGCAGTCGAACGTCGCCAGAGCGCCGGACGCGTCGGTGAAGGCCGGGCCGCGGAGCGTGTCGTTCTGCTCGATCCGGAAGTCCTCGACGCCGTGCAGCACGAGGTTCATGCGCGCAATCGACGACGTGGTCAGGTTCTTCTCCTCGCCGAAGATGCGACCGAAGAAGGTCCGCGGGTCGCCGCCGGCCCGCTCGACGTGCTCGATCGCACCGAGCAACATGCCGCCGGTGCCGCAGGCCGGATCGTAGATGCTCTCGCCCTCCTGCGGATCGAGCAGATCGACCATCATCCGCACCACGCTCCGTGGGGTGTAGAACTCACCCGCCTTCTTGCGCCGCGTGATGTCGGCGAACTTGCCGATCAGGTACTCGTAGGCGTCGCCGAGGATGTCGGACCCGACCTTCGTGTTGCCCAGCGGCACCACGGACAGTCCCTCGATGAGGTCCTTGAGCAACTCGTCGCCGAGCATCTCGCGGTTGCCCCAGTCGGCCGCGCCGAAGACGCGCGTCAAGGTGTGGGGGTTGGCCCGTTCGATCGCCCGCATCGCCCGCGCCAGCGCCGTGCCGACACGGGCCGGCGTCTCGCGGACGTCCCGCCAGTGGCACGCGTCCGGCAGCTTGAAGCGGTGCAGCTCGGGAAAGACGCCCAGGTCGATGTCGCCGTATTCCTCCCGCGCCTCGGCCGTCTCCTCGTCCCAGACGTCGCTGATCCGCTTGAAGAACAGCAGCGGAAGGATGTAGCCCTTCCAGTCCGTCCGGTCGACGGCGCTGCCGCGGAGAATCTCCGCGCACCTCCACAGCTCGGACTTCAAATCCTTCAGGGTCAGTTGATTCGCCGGCATGGGCCGGCGATATGCTATTCGTTCTCTCGGTCAGCTTGCACGAATCGGCTCGGCACGGGCCGACACAGCGAGCCCTGACAAACCGTAGCTGCCTCGCTTCCGAACGGCTCGCAGGAGCCATCCGGTCATACCGGCGTGAGGGTGACCGATGCGCGGGTGAAGTAGATCGCCGTCCGGCTCTCGAATCCCGAGTCGACCCCGAACAGCAGCCAGGCCCGGCCATCGGGAGCTACCGTGATCGGGTCTGGTACCGGTCGGCCCTGGAAGGACTTGCGTTCCCACCGACGCGCCTGCTCGCAGCGTCTGGAGTTGGCGACGTTGCCGAGCACCACGCCCTGCGCACCGCCGGCGGACTGGTTGCCGATGTCGATGTTCATCCGCAGGTAGGAGCCGTCGCGGATCGGGAGCGGTTCGACGGCGGTTGCGCCGGCCTTGATCCAGACGCTCTCGCCCGGCGCGCCGCCGACGCCGATGCACCCGGCCGGCGTATTGGTGGCGATTTCCACGCTGACGGTCACGCTGTAGCGCGCACCGGGCGACAGGCCGCCGGCGGGTCCCTTGAAGAACATGAAGAGGTCGTCGCTCCGGTTGATTCCGGAGAGGAACAGGGCGGACTGCGGCTCCAGCGGGGGCGGGAGCGCGCGGTAGTCGGCGGTCAACTCGTAGATCGCGGCATGGGCGGGTGGATAGTCGGCGAAGCCGGCGATGAAACCCTGCGGTCCGCGACTGAAGTCGAAGGTGAACGTCAGCGCCTCCGTCGGCTCGCTCGGATGGCCCGAGCAACCGCCGGCGAACGCGGCGGCCAGCAGGGCCGCGGCGGCGAAGCGGGAATGCGGACCCATCGGGAGCTCAGCCGCACATCGCCCGCGCCAGCGCCGCGAAGTCCTCGACGATCAGATCGGGCTGGTGCGGCGTATCGCCGAAGGGGCGCCGGCGGCGGTCGATGAATGCGGTGCGCATGCCGTAGGCCTTGGCGCCGATGCAGTCGAACGCGTGGTTGGCGACGAACAGCACGCTCGAACGGTCGACGCCCAGCAGCTCGCACGCCTTCGCGTAGGTCGCATGGTGCGGCTTGAAGCAGCCGGCCTCCTCCACCGAGATCACCGCGTCGAAGTCGAATCCGATGTGCGGCTTCGCCGCCTCCAGCATGTCGCGATCGCCGTTGGAGAGGATGGCAAGCCGATACCGTTTACGCAGCCGGCCGAGGGCCTCCAGCACGTCGGGAAAGGGCTTCAGGCGCTCGATGCAGGAGACCAGTCGACGCACCTCGTCGTGGGTGTGGTCGATGCCGGCGCGGCGCATGACCTGCGCCACCGCGCAGTGGCCGATCTGCCGGTAGGAAGTGTGGCCGCGGCCGCACAGCGAATCGATCATGGAATCCTCGAAGTGCGTGCGCCGCCACCAGGTGACGAAGCGGTGCGGGTCGCCGGGCCAGCCCTTGGCGGCCAGGAACGGTTTCGCCATCTCGGTCAGTCCCCCCTGCATGTCCACGACCGTGCCGTACTGGTCGAACATCAGGGTGGTGACCTCCCGGCGCAGAAGGCCGGCCTCGGTGGCGTTCATGACGTGGCTATTCTGCCCGCAGGGCGGTCACCAGGTCGAGCCTGGTCCGGGAACGTCTCTCTCCGCTCGACCGTCGACCCTGCCGGCTACAGGTCGAATCCGGAACTTCCGATAGCTCCAACAGGAGAGCTCGCAGATGTCACAGTTCATGACCTGTCACGAGACAGGCAACCGGCGCCCTCGGCGGATCCTCGTACACGAAGTCGCCAAGGTCGAGCCTCGAGCCCCGGCGTGGGCCATCTTCAGTCCCACGACGATTACGTTGCGATCCGGCGAGCGGGTGCAGGTCATCGAGCCGCCCTGCACCGTGCGTGAAATGACCCGCCGCGCGACGGGCGAGAACGGCGCGTAGCAGGCAATCCACGCGGTCCCCGTGTCCGGAGCTCGCTACGGGCCTACTCCGCTCGCAGCGCGCTCATGGGGTCGAGTCGGGCGGCCCGGCGCGCCCCGCCCGATTCCCGCGTAACCGCTGACGCCCCTTCGAGCCGCAGGCGACCACAGGCACATGGAGATCCGCGTCCTTTCCGCCACCGACATTCGGCGCGCGCTCACCGCACGGGACGCGGTGGACGCCATGCGCATCGCGTTCGGCGAGCTGTCCGCCGGCACGGCCACGGTCCCGGTCCGCAGCCACCTGGAGAGCGCCCGCGGGCTCATGCTGGTCATGCCGGCCGTGCTCGGCAACCACCGAGCCCTCGGCACGAAGGTGGTGTCGGTCTTTCCGGACAATCCCTCGCGGGGCGCGCCGATGGTGCAGGGCGCGGTCCTGCTTCTCGACGCGGAGACGGGCCGCGCCCGCGCGTTGCTCGACGGGGCGTCGCTGACCGCGGTGCGCACTGCCGCCGGCAGCGCGCTCGCCACGGAGCTGCTCGCGCCCCGCGACGCCGACACGCTGACCGTGTTCGGGGCCGGCGCGCAAGGACGGTCGCACGTCGAGCTGCTCGCGCGGACGCGCCGGCTGCGGGAAGTGCGGATCGTGTCGCGGTCGGAGACCAGCGCCGAGCGCCTGGCCGCCCGACTGTCGGAGGTCGCGGACGCCCTGACGCCGGAGCTCGATCCGGGTCCGCCGCCGGTCGTGCGCGCGGTCCGTGACCCGGCCGAGGCGCTCGATGGCGCGCGCCTGATCGTGACGGCGACCAGCAGCAGCAGCCCGGTGTTCGACGCTCGCGACCTGGCGCCGGGCGCGCACGTGAACGCCGTCGGCTCCTACCGCCCCGACATGCAGGAGATCGACCCGGATGTGCTGCGGCGCGCCCGCGTGGTGGTGGATCAGCGCGAGGCGGCGTGGCAGGAAGCGGGCGACCTCGTCATGCCCCTGGAATCCGGACTGATCGGAAACGACGCCGTCGACGCAGAGCTAGGAGAGATCGTGAACGGGAAGGCGCCGCCCGGACCCGGAGATCGCGACTGCACCCTGTTCAAGTCCGTCGGCAACGCCGCCCAGGACATCGCGATCGCAGCCGCCGCCCTGGCCGGAGCCGAACGAGCGGACCTCGGGGTTGTGGTGCCGCTGTGAAGCCGCGGCGGCGCCCACACCGGCTGTGTCGTCCGGGTGGCGCGGCTGGCGTGCACGTGATTGCACTTGCGGGAGATGCCGATGCGTAGTACTTTGATTGGATGGACGCGCTTCTGGCCCAGGCTCCGACCATAGGCACCATCCTCGTCGCCGGGTTCTCCATCTGGCGTAGTCTCTCCCGGCGCCTGGACCGGCTCGAGGACCGCTGGGACCGCCATCTCGAGTGGCACGCCAACCGGCACGAGTAGCGCGGCCGGTCGCTTCCTGTCGGGGTCGTTCGAGCGCGGAAGGCAAAGCGCGACGCCCGACCGACCGCTACACTGCCTGCATGCCGCAGTCCCGCCTGTTCGTGGCCTGGCGTCAACGCCGTCTTCGTATCGCCGTGTCCGCCGCCGGACTCGTGCTGCTCGTCTACGCCGGCTTGTCCTTGGTGGTCGCCGAGACGCTGACGAAACCCTACCGCCGCGCCCTGGCATCGTCGCCGGCCGACTTCGACCTCGCCTACGAGGACGTGACCTTCCCGAGCACCGGCGACGCCATCCCGCTGCGCGGCTGGTTCGTGCCCGCCGCCGGGAGCGACCGCGTGGTGCTCATCGTCCACGGCCGCAACTCGAATCGTGCTGGCGACAACGGGCAGCACGTACCGAACGCGGCGGCACTCGTGGCGCGAGGCTACAACGCGCTGCTCTTCGACCTCCGCGGCCACGGGGAGTCCGACGGCGTGCGCTACACCCTGGGAACGGCCGAGCAACGCGACGTGCTGGGCGCGGTCGCCTACCTCGAGGACCGCGGATTCGCACCGGAGCGGATGGGATTCTGGTCGCATTCGATGGGCGCCGCCACCGTTCTGCTGGCAGCCGCCGTCTCGCCGGACGTGCGCACCATCGTCGCGGACAGCAGCTTCGCCCGACTGGAGGATCTGCTGGACAGGGAGTTGCCGCGCGCGAGCGGACTGCCCGGCTTCTTCAACCCGCCGATCCTCTTCTTCGCCCGGACCGTGTTCGGTGCCGACGCGCGGGTCCTGAACCCGGTGGAGGTGGTCGCCGGGCTTCCGCCGGACTCGCTGTTCATCATCCATGGCGAGGCGGACGGGCTCATCCCGGTCGATCACGCGCGGCGCATCGCGGCGGCGGCCGGACCGGCCGTCTACGATCTGTGGATCGTCCCCAACGCGCGCCACGACCGGGTGTCGGAGGTCTCCCCGGAGCAGTACGAAGAGCGCGTGCTAACGTTCTTCGACGAGAAGCTGCCGTGAAGAAGTTGCAGCACGCGTCAGGCCCCGGCCCCACCGCCCCGGGAACCTGCGCGGCGGAACTCACTCCGTTGCGTTCTACGGCACAGGCTCCTAGACTGCCTTCAGCACCCGCACGTACGCACGCACCCGCGCGGCCGCCCCCGGCGGGGGGCGCGCGGCGGGTGCGGGAGGACGTCGATGAGCGCCATCGGAGCGGATGAACTGGTGCGGCGGCTCGATGCCGCCGTCAGCGCCGGGGACGTGGAGACGATCACCCGGCAGGTACAGAACGAGATCGAGAACGTCCTGCAGCCGGGCCGGCTACGGCTCGACGAGCGGTTCCGGCGCACGCTGCAGGACCACTATGCCCGGCGTCTGCTGTACCGCGATCCGGCGCGCCGCTACACCATCCTGGTGCTGGCGTGGGCCCCCGGCCAGGGGACGCCGATCCACGACCACCCCAATCTCTGGAGCGTCGAGGGGGTGCTGGAAGGGGAGCTGGAGGTGACCCACTACACCCCGATCAAGGAAGAGGCGCACCGCTGCAAGTTCGCGCCGGTCGAGTCGCACCGCGTCGTCGCCGGCGAGGCCAACTTTCTGATTCCCCCGTTCGAGTACCACGCCCTGACGAACGACCTGACCGACCAGCCGTGCCTGACCATCCATGCCTTCGGCGGCGAGCTGATGGAGATGAACACGTTCGATCCGGTGGGCAACGGCTGGTACGAGCGATCCCTGCGCCGGGTCTCCTACGACGCCTGACCAGGGGCGGGATCCTCCCGGGGAACTCGTTCCACATCCGGAATCGCCCGAAATGGATGCGACCTCCCTCCGACGCCTGCGGGTCGCGTTCGGCCCCGGGCTGCTCTGGGCCGCCACCGCGATCGGCGTCTCGCACCTGGTGCAATCGACGCGCGCCGGCGCGTCGGCCGGCTTCGCGCTCGCCGGCGTCATCCTGATCGCCCTGGTCCTGAAGTACCCCTTCTTCGAGTACGGGCCGCGCTACGCCGCCGCGACCGGCCGCAGCCTGATCGAGGGCTACGCCCGCATCGGCCGCTGGGCGCTGTGGCTCTACCTGGCCATCACCGTGTCGACGATGGCCGTCGTCCCGCCGGCGGTGGTGATGTTCACGGCCTATCTGCTGGGCTTCACTATCGACCTCGACTGGTCGCTGCCGGTACTGGCCGCGGCGGTCATGGCGCCGGTCGCCGCGTTGCTCTGGTGGGGGCGGTTCCGGGGCCTGGACCTGTCCATCAAGCTGATCGTGGCGCTACTGGCGCTGTCGACCCTGCTGGCCGCGGCGGTCAGCCTGCCGCGGGCCGATCTGTCGACGCTGGCGTTGTGGCCCGCCGACGCGGTCGGCACGACCGTCCCGTTCGTGTTCCTGCTGGCCCTGGCCGGCTGGATGCCCTCCGGGGTCGACAGCGCGGTGTGGAGCTCGCTGTGGACCCTGGCCAAGAACGACTCTTCCGGCCTGCGGTGCTCCGTCGCGACGGCGCGGCAGGACTTCGCCGTCGGCTACGCCGGGACCGGGGTGCTGGCCTTCGCCTTCCTCACGCTCGGGGCCGGCGTGATGTTCGGCTCCGGCGAGACGTTCGCGCCGCAGGGGCCCGTGTTCTCCACCCAGCTCGTCGAGCTCTACAGCGCGACCCTCGGCGCGTGGACCCGGCCGGTGGTGCTGGCGGCGGTAGTCACCACGATGCTGTCGACGGCGCTCACCGTGCTCGACGGCGGACCCCGCGCCATCGAGCGCTCCCTCCTGGTGCTGCGCACGACCGAGCGGGAGCCGCACCCCGCGGCGGACGCACCCGCGGTCGCGGGCGGTCCAATCTACTGGTGGAGCCTCGCCGGCGTGATGCTCGTCACCCTGGTGATCCTGTCGCTGTTCATCGGCAACCTGACGACGATGATCGACTTCGCCACCACGCTCACGTTCCTGACCAGTCCGGTGCTCGGCTACCTGAACCTGCGCGCGGTCTGCTCGGACGAGATGCCGCCCGAGCACCGGCCCGGCCGGGGGCTGCGGGCCCTGTCCTGGGTGGGCCTCGTGCTGCTGGGGGGGACGGGACTGTTCTACCTGCTGACGCTGGCGGCGTGAGGAGACGGCCCGCTCCTCCTGTCCATCGCCGGGAGGTTGCGAATCCGATCGGGCGTCCGGGGCGGTCGTCCGGCAGGCACCCGGCGCCGGTGCGGACCGGTCGAGCGGTTCACCGCTGCAGTTCCAGGCGCGCCACGACCGGGTAGTGATCGGACGGGTACCGCCCGTCGTCGTGGTCGACGATCGTCTCGACCGAGCGAACGCCGACCGGGCCGCGTACCAGGATCCAGTCGATACGCCCCGGATTGGCCAGCTCCGGCGCGCGGAAGTCGTTGGACGTGCGGGGCGGGCCGATCCGCTCGCCGGCGAGCAGCCAGGCGTCCTGCAACCCCTGACCGGTGGCCGCCGACCAGGTTTCGCTGATCTCGGCCAACGCGTTGAAGTCCCCCGTGACGACGACGGCGCCGGCCGCCGGAAGCGCCGCGACGCGCGCCGCGATCCGCTTGGCGGAATCGACCTGCCGCTGCCCCCGGCGGAGCGTCAGGTGGGTATTGAAGACGTGGAACCTTCTGCCGCTCTCGCGGTGGTGAAAGCGCGCCCAGGTGACGATGCGGGAGACGTTGCGCCGCCAGCCGACCCCGGTCGGTCCGTCGGCATTCGGCGAGAGCCAGAAGGTGCCGGACTCGATCGGGATCAGCGCATCGCGCCGGTAGAAGATCGGCGTGTACTCGCTCAGGCCGGTGCCGCCGTTGAGGCCGCGGTCGGCGCCCAGCCAGCGGTAGCCGGGAAGCGCGTCCGCCAGGTACTCCACCTGCTCGTCGAGGGCCTCCTGCAGGCCCGCCACGTCCGGCGCGAACCGCTCGATCGTTCTCGCCACGAGTGCGCGGCGGTGCACCCAGCCGTTGTCGCCGTCGTTGCCGAGGGACGTGCGGATGTTGAAGGTCATGACGCGGAGCGGCGTCGGAGTCTCGTCCTGCCCGCCCGCGGGCCGGGCGGCGCCGGTCGGTGCGCCGGCGGCCGCCACACCGGGAACCGGCGCGGCCCCTGCCGTCCACACAAGGGTCGCCGCCGCGCCCGCCCGGACGAGAAGAGCAAACGCGGCCACCACGGCTCTCACGCCCGATCCGGCGGTTCTACCGTCCATCGTCCCAGTCTGCCGGCCGCCCCGACCGCCGCCGCAGCCACTCGACGGTGCACAGCAGCAGGACCGCGAACAGGATCAGAAAGGTCGCCACGGCCAGCATCGCGGGGCTGATCTGCTCGCGGATACCGGCCCACATCTGCCGCGGTATGGTGCGCTGGTTCTCGCCGGCCATGAACAGCACCACGACCACCTCATCGAACGACGTCGCGAAGGCGAACAGGGCGCCGGAGACGACGCCCGGCGCGATCAGCGGAAGTTGCACGCGGCGGAAGGTGGTCACCGGCCCGGCCCCCAGACTGGCCGCGGCCCGCGTCAAGTTCGTGTCGAAGGCGGACAGCGTGGCGGTGACCGTGATCACCACGAACGGGGTGCCGAGCGCGGCGTGGGCGAGGATGAGCCCCAGATGCGTCTGGGACAGTCCCAGCGTCGAGTAGAAGAAGAACATTCCCGCCGCCGAGATGATCAGCGGCGTAACCATCGGCGAGATCAGCAGCCCCATCGCCAGGTGCCGGGCCGGCATCGCGCGGCTCGACAGCCCCAGCGCGGCGAGCGTGCCGAGGGCCGTCGCCAGCACGGTGGCCGCGACGCCGATGAGCAGGCTGTTGGCGAGCCCGCGCGCCCACGCCCCGTCGCCGAGGACCTGCCGGTACCAGCGCAGCGAATACGCCTCCGGATCGAGGCGCAGCATCCCGTCGGTGAAGGTGAAGTACGGCTCGGCGTTGAAGCTGAGCGGCACGATCACCAGGATCGGCGCCACCAGGAACGCGAAGATCAGCCCGCAGGCGACGCGATGCGCGAGCCTTCCGGCGCCGAATCGGGACGCGGCGTCCGTCAGGCTCATCCCAGCCTCATGCGCTCGACGCCGACCACGCGGTCGTAGAGCAGATAGAGCCCGACCACGCACGCCAGCAGGATCCCGCCCAGCGCGCCGGCCAGACCCCAGTTCAGCGACGTCTGCATGTGGTAGGCGATGAAGTTCGAGATGAGCTGCCCGCTCTGGCCGCCCACCAGCGCCGGGGTGATGTAGTAGCCGATGGCCAGGATGAACACCAGCAGCGACCCGGCCCCCACCCCAGCCAGCGACTGCGGCCAGTAGACGCGCCGGAAGGCCACGGGGAAGCCCGCTCCCAGCGACTCGGCGGCCCGCATCTGCTGCGGCGGAATGGTGCGCATCACCGAGTAGAGCGGCAGGACCATGAAGGGCAGCAGCACGTGGGTCATCGCCACCACGGTGCCGGTCATGTTGTAGATCATCGCCAGCCGCCCGTCGTCGCCGATCAGCCCCAGCGCCACCAGCAGGTCGTTGACCACCCCCTGGCTCTGCAGCAGGACGATCCACGAGGTGGTGCGCACCAGCAGCGACGTCCAGAACGGCACCAGCACCAGGGCCAGCAGCAGGCCCGCCCGGCCCGGCGGCGCATGCGCGATGAGATACGCCACCGGGTACCCCAGCAGCAGGCACAGCGCGGTGATGCCGAGGCTGACCACGAACGTCCGCCAGAACAGCGCCAGGTAGATGCGCCGCTCGGGCGGCTGGCGGGCGATGGAGCCGTCCGGCAGGCGCTGCAGGTCGACCGCGTTCAGGTAATGGCGCGTCGTGAAACGGTCCCCCGCGGTACGTATGGCGTGCCACGTCAGCGGGTCGCCCCAGTCGGCGTCGATGTCGAGCAGCGCCTGCCGCCACGGGCCTGCCTCGACCTCCAGCAACAGGCGCCCGCTGCGGACGAGGACGCTGCGCAGGCCGCCGCGAATCCGGTTGACGCGGCTGGCGACGCGCCCGATCGTCCGCGCCTCCCGCGCCCGCACCAGCTCGCGCGCCGTGGCGGCGTACACCGCCTCGCCGGGGTCGGACTCGCCGTCCCACTCGCGCAGCAGCGCGATGGTCTCCGGCAGCGCGTCGGCCACCACCGGGTCGTAGACGCTGCGCAGCAGCATCGTCGCCAGCGGCACGACGAACGTCACGCCGATAAAGGCCACGAGCGGCAGGGCGAGCCCGGCGGCACGCAACCGCGGCCGGGTCAACGCGCCAGCCATGCGCTGCAGCGCTCGTTCACTTCTTTCGTGGGCCATCGCCGATTACCGCGCTGATGCGCGTTCTCAGACGGTCACGGAACTCGTCCAGATTCTTCGCTTCCCACACGATATGGTTGTATTGACGCGTGTCGAAATGCACCTTTTCGATTGCATCTTCCCGGCACGAGAAGACGACCGGGATGTCGCGACCGTGGGCGAATCCTGCTTCGTAGTAGACACCGCCCCGAGGCCCGTCTTTGCCTTGCGTAAAGTCCGCGACGACGAAGCGAGCACGCCGCAGCTCAGCGATGATCGCGTCGTCGACCTTACCGGCATGCTCCTCCTTGTCGATTCGCACTGCTTCGTAACCGGCGTCCTCGATTCCGGGCTTGATTGCATTCTCCCAGACTTCGTCCATGGACTCGTCGAACCACATGGCGACGAACGCCTTGGATGCCTCGGTGGCAGTTCGTTCAAGCTCTGCAAGCCGTGCGTACCCGTGAACCGAAACTTGGTACTCTGCTGCTCGTCCAACCGTACCCGGGCGCGACCCCTGTATCCACCCTCGACTCGCGAGGAAGGACTCCAGGTACTGCAACTCCTCGAGTCGAGTACACTCTGACCATGCTAGCCTGCGAGCCACGTCAGGACTCTGCGCATGCGCATGTAGGCGGAATGTCGCTGCCACGTGCGGCAGTTCCGACGCAACGAATCGAAGAAGTTGATCCGCTCGCTCGTGAACACTCAACGGTGGCCGTCGCTTGGCGTCCTCAACGGCTTGGGTTGTCACTTCGGGACACCCCTCGCCTAGTTGCCTCTGCTCAACCAGCCAGGACGTAAGGCGCGACTTTTGGACTTCATCAAGTGCAAGCAAACCATCCCGCGTCCTGTTCGTAATCCAGTACTCTCCGCCGGCGCGCGGCGAAGCCAGGAGTGAAACCGAAGACGCACGCTTCATTTCAGAAGCCGGTGTTCTCCAGATCGGGCAGGTGCCATTCTCATTCATTCTTCGTGAATCCTTGCCCCGGCACGGTCATGATGCGGCGCGGCCCAAGTCCTGTTGTAGTCGGTGCACTGGTGCCGGGCGTGGACCCTCATCGTCCTTCGTCAACCGATGACGCGCAGAATCGCACCGACGGCGGCCATCGCGCTGACCGGGCGCCAGGTGAGCCGGGTCTCCATCACGCCCATGTCGGCGCACAGCTCCGCGGCCACGGCGGTCAGGTCTGCCTTGGTCGGCAGCTTCTCGATGTCGACCCGGCGGGCGTCATGCCGGGTACCCGTACCCGCGACTGCGTGCCGCCTGCGTGTCATCGCTCGAGCGGAGACGCTTCCGCAGATCCAGCTCGATCTTCGGCGCCAACGGCTACACGTCGAGCGGGATAACGGACGTACGTGCGGCCCGAGGCCTTCTGACTGGCCCGGATGTCGTTGAAGATGGCCTCGACGTCGTAGTCGAAGCGGGCTGCGTGTTCGTCGCGAACCGCCCGGATTTCGGCGATGATCGGGTCAATCGGTGGCTTCTGCATGGTCTGGCTCGATGAGTTCGCTGGGTGTGCAAATGACCGCCGGCTGGTATCCGACGCTTAGACAGACATGCTCGATCCGGTACCGCATGGCGGCGTTGGCGATGTGCCGAAAATTCCACGTTACCAGATAATCGACTCCGTTCGTCACCGCGATGGCAATATGCGCGGCATCGTCCGCAGCCCTCCGCGGGACGGCCCCGAGATCAAGCAGCTTCCGTGTCAGTTCCACCGCGTCCTCGGTCACGTCAAGCAGCGTAACGGATTCGAGCAACTCCACACGAGCCCGAGCGGCATCGGCATCACCGGCACGAGCTTCCTTGGCCACAAGCTCCGACGAAACCAATTCGAATCGGTCCGGCGCACTCGCCCACCACTCGCGGGTCACCTGTTGATAGCCGGCAATCACGACGTCACGAGAGGGTCGCGCGGCCAGGTAGCTGAGCACCGAGGTCTCGACGTAGACGGTGGGATTCATGCCTGCCGCGGCCGGGTCAGCGGACCAGCCATGCGCTGAAGCGCTCGTTCATGTCGTCCAGGTTGTCGCTCCACCACAGCCAGTCGTTCTGCAGGGTGCGGCGCATGTGCGCGGGGTAGGTCGGCATGTGGGGGTTCATGTCGATGCCCGCGTCGGCGTGCCGGCCGATGAGCGGCAGGCCGGAGCGGCGCACCGGGCTGTAGGCGATGTAGCGGCCGATGGCGGCCATCGAACTCGCGCGGGTGGCGAACTTCACCAGCTCGAGAGCCGGTTCGAGGTCCGGCGTCCCGGCGACGATGCCGATGGGACCGACGTCGAGCACCTGCCCGTCCCAGACGATCTCGAACGGCTGGCCTTCGAGCACCTGCGCGTTGAAGATGCGGCCGTTGTAGGCGGTGCTCATCGCCACCTCGCCGTCGGCCAGCATCTGCGGGGGCTGCGCCCCCGCTTCCCACCAGACCACCTGGTCCTTGATGGTGTCGAGCTTGCGGAAGGCGCGGTCCAGCCCCTCGGGCGTGTCGAGCACGGCGTAGACCTCGTCGACCGAGACGCCGTCGGCGATCAGCGCGAACTCGAGGTTCACGAACGGCACCCGGCGCATGCCGCGCCGGCCCGGGAAGCGCTCGAGGTCGAAGAAGTCCTCCATCGTCGACGGCGCCTCGCCCGCCAACCGCTCGGTGTTGTAGGCGTAGACGGTGGAATAGAACGTCGTGCCGACGCCGCATTCCGCCAGGGTGTCGGGCAGGAAGTCCGCCGCCGCCGGCGTGCCGTCCGCCGCCGGCGCGAGGATGGATACGTCGATCGGCTCCAGCACGCCCTCGTCGCAGCCGGCCACCGCGTCGGCCATCTCGAGGTCGACGACGTCCCAGTGGACGTTGCCGGTCTCGACCTGGGCGCGGATCTGGGCCAGCCCGCCGTTGTAGTCGTCGAGCCGCACGTCGATGCCGGTGGCGGCCGCGAACGGCTCGAGGTAGGCCCTGGTCACGGCCCGTCCGTAGGAGCCGCCCCAGGAGATGACCGTCAGCGTCGTGCCGGCCGGAGCGCAGTCGGCGGCCAGCAGGGCGACGGCGAGCAGGACCGCGAGCCACGCCGCCGGCCGGACGTACGCTGCCAGATGCCCCGGCACGGCGAAGGCGACGGCCGGCAGGCGGGCGAACGCCGGGCGGCGAACGCTCGCCGCGATCCGGGCACCCGTTGCCGGCCGACGATCGCCGGTCACGGCTTCTCCTCGTCGTCGGCGTCCAGCACCCGGCAGTCGGTCGGGGTCCAGCCGATGCGGATCCGATCGCCCTTGATGACGGCGCCGTGCCCCACCATGTTCGGGATCTTCACGACGAAGTCCGACCGGCCGCAGAGCGCGACGCGCAGGCGGAGGTGGTCGCCGAGGAAGGTGATGTCCTCGATGCCGGCCTCGAACTCGTTGCTGTACAGGCCCCGCTCCGGGGCGATGGCCACGCGTTCGGGACGGATGGACAGCGTCGTCGCGTCGCCCGGACCGCAGGGAGCGACCCGCAGCGCCTGCACGACCTCGCCGCCGACGTCGACCGCGCAGATGCCGTCGTGGTCGACGCTCGTGACGCGGCCGGAGAGCCGGTTGTTCTCGCCGATGAAGCGGGCCACGAAGGCACGCTCCGGCTCCTCGTAGAGCGCCTCCGGCGAGGCAATCTGCTCGATGCGGCCGGCCCGGAAGACCGCGACGCGGTCCGACATCACCATCGCTTCCTGCTGATCGTGGGTGACGTACAGGACGGTGACCCCGAGGTCGCGGTGGATGCGTCGGATCTCGTACTGCAGCTCCTCGCGCAGGCGCCGGTCGAGGGCCCCGAGCGGCTCGTCCATCAGCACCAGCTCGGGCTCGAACACGAGGGCACGGGCAATCGCCACGCGCTGCTGCTGCCCGCCGGAGAGCTGGCCGGGGCGACGTCCTTCCAGCCCGTCGAGCCGCACGAGCTGCAGGGCGCGCCGCACCCGCTCGCGGCACCGCTCCGGCTCGATGCCGCGCACCTCCAGCGGGAACGACAGGTTCTCGCCCACCGTCATGTGCGGGAACAGCGCGTAGTTCTGGAACACCATGCCGATGCCGCGCTGCCGGGCCGGCACCTGCTGCATGGCGCGACCGCCGATGCGGATGGCGCCCGCCGTCGGCGTCTCGAAGCCGGCGAGCATCATCAGGCACGTGGTCTTCCCCGAGCCGGACGGCCCGAGCAGGGTGAGAAACTCGCCCTTGCGGATCTGCAGGTCGAGGTCGCGCACCACGCGGGTGCGGCCGTCGAAGCTCTTGCTGATCCCCTCGAACTCGACGTACGCCTCGCTGCTCGGCGACCCGGCGCCCGGCTCGCCGACCGGCCGCCGCGCCCGCACGGTCTCTTCCCCGGTCCGGATGGCCTCTTCCATATCGTTCAGGCCCGAACGTCCGACCCGATTATCGCAGAACGCTCGATAGGGCTCACGGTCGCCGTGCTCGCGCATCTTGCGAACGCGCCACGCGCGCCACCACGGGCTGTTAGAGTGCCGCCCTCAGTTCGGCGATCCGCAGGATCAACATGAGTGGCTCACGATCCGAGAACCGGCGAAAACCGAATCGCTCGTAGAACCCCCTGGCTTCGTCATCGAGCGCCTGGACGACAAGCGCGCGCGCACCTATCACGTCGGCAGCCGCCAGTGCTCTCCTTGCTGCGTCGACCAACAGATGGGCTCCCAAGCCTCTTCCACGGTGGCCAGTGTCCACCGCCAGTTGCCCGAGCAGGATCACCGGAATCGGTTCGGGCATGCTCCGACCGACGCGAGACGACACCCGTTGCCGTTCCACGGAGCTGGCGGCGAGGCTGTAGAAAGCGATCACCCGGTCGCCGTCGCAGACGACGTACGTCCGTGCGCCACCCTTGGCTTCATTCAGTCGGGCCTTGCGTTGCAGCCACGTATCGAGGCTGTCCGTGCCCGAGTCGAACCGCGAAACATCGTGACGTTCACTGATCGGCTCCGGCGCGGTCATCGTTCCCACGGCGGCCGGCGCGCCGCCTGTCTCTTCAGACGCTCGTTTGGAACGACCGGCGCATCGAGCGCAGCAACGAATGCGCCGTACGCCTCCTCGCCGAGCGCGATGATGGGACGCTCGTTCAAGGTCTCGATCGCCGCCGCTTCGCTCGACCGGAGCACGAACTCCGTGCGGGTGACGCCCCGAATCGCGGCGGCCCGATCGATGAGCGACAGGCGCTCGTCTCTCATTCTGAAATTGACCTGCCCCATCTGACCGTCCTTCCTGCTCGGGTCGATACGCGACCATCGAGCGCGTATACCATTTGTATAGCTTGCGCATGGGGTTGTCAATGCGCCACGCCAGCCCCCTCGGCTGCCGGTACGGACGCCAATCGAGTGGATCAAGCTGCCGCCGGCCTCGCGTACCGTCACCTGGCAGACCCGGCGGTGCCTCGCAGGAACGCGTTCCACGCGTCGGCGTAAGGCTTGCCCCCGACGAGATACGTGTCGTTGTGCCCGGCGCCTTCGATGACGTGGAAATGCGCGGGACGCGCCGCCCGCTCGAACAGCCGCCGGCCGTGCGCCAGCGGGACGATCGTGTCCCGGTCGCCGTGGAGCACGAGCGTCGGCGCCTCGACTCCCGCGAGCTTCAA
Source organism: Acidobacteriota bacterium (assembly GCA_009861545.1). Taxonomy (NCBI): domain Bacteria; kingdom Pseudomonadati; phylum Acidobacteriota; species Acidobacteriota bacterium. The sequence goes on from VXME01000025.1 coordinate 69,130, forward strand.
CTCGTTGTCCATTCGGGTGCGGATCACTGCACTCGGGACGAACCAGTAGTGATCGCGCGCCAGCTCCCGCACCGAGCGGAACACCGACTCCAGCACGAGAGCACCCGCGGGACGGCGGAGCGCCGTCTCGATGGCGACCGCGCCCCCCAGCGAACGCCCGAACAGGACGATGTCCTCCGCCCGCACGGATCGGGCCGCCACCGCATCGTAGATGGCCAGCCCGTCGAGATAGACACCCTCCTCGTCAGGGGTCCCCCGGCTGCGGCCGTAACCGCGGTAGTCGACGAGCACCACGTCGACGCCGAGCCGGTCCACGAACCAGCGGGCGTTGTGCAGCCGGTCGCCGATGTTCCCGGCGTTGCCGTGGTACCAGATCAGCACCCGGTCCCTAGGCCCCTCGATCCACCAGCCGTGGAGCGACACGCCGTCGGCGGCCGTGATGGACAGCTCCTCGGCGCGGAGCCCGAAATCGGCCGGTCCCGCCGCCAGCGTCCGCGTCGGGAAGAAGATCAGCCGGCGCTCCTGCAACGCGAGCAGCGCCACGAGCGCGAGCCAGGAGAACGCCACGAGGCCCAACGTGGACAGCGCCGTACCGAGCATGTCCCTGGAGGTCACCTCCGCGGGATTCTAGGAGTCTGCGCCGCAGGACGTTTGCGGCACGAAACGGGTCGCCAGTCCACG
>VXME01000026.1 GCA_009861545.1 Acidobacteriota bacterium
CTTTTGCATTCTGTAACTTACGGGTAGCCGCCTCGAGTTTCTTGGGACACTAGTGTGTCGTGCACCCGATCCCGAGGCGCCGGAAGAGGCCGCCGTTGCCGCTGCCATCGTTTTTTTCCGGCGTTCCTCGGCTAAATCGCCATCTGTAATCGCCCCTTTCCGTGGGGTCGATGATCTCTGATCTCTGGTCGTTGTGAGGTCACGGCAGGTCGAGCCATCGTGACCGTGCTGCCAGCTCGGTCGCATGCCCCTTCTGCTGATCCCGCGCCTCATCTCCGACGATGTTCAAGAAGATGTCAGCGTGATAGATGTTGTCCGGCTGCGGCGTGGCCTCGACCGTCCTCCTGTTGGACGCTGCTTTTCGTACGGTTATCACTGCCCAGCCGTGAAGCTGCCGTGGCGGTTTCCTGTTCTTCGCCCGCTTGCGGCCCAGAACGGCCATCTCGTCGAGCGTTGCGTGATCCATGCGGTCGACAGACAGGGACGGAGCTTCCACCGCCTCCAGAAAAACGTCCCGGATGATCACGCCGCTCGTCCGCCATGTCTTTGCGGCTCGGCTTGCCACAATGCTTCTGCCCAGCCGCTCGTCCTGTTCGAGCTCGGGCAGAGCTTCCCGTCGTGGGAGCGGCATTATGCCCCGGCCTCTGCCGCCAATGCCTCCAGCTGCGCCATCACGAACGCGTCCGGCAGATCTGATGAGTCATCTGAGCGGAGCCGCCGGTTCCTTCCGCCGATGCTCGAAAACCACGCCCCCTGTCCGTCATTGCTCAGCTCAATCAAGACGGCCGCCGGCACGCCCGGCGACTGGAAGTGAATGACGATTTCTCCGTCGTCCGTAGGGTAAATCGTCGGCTGAATCGTTCGTCCGGCCAGTTCCCGCAGGATCCTCGCCGCTTCGCCCTTCGTTCTCGTGCTGATCGCGGGCAGGCCGTCCTCGATGACTTCCCGGTCGATCTCTTCCAGGTCCTCCAGGGCGCTCTCGATCCAGGTCGTAGCAGGCTGTGTGGGCGTATCCCAGATTAGCAGCATGCTGTTCTCCAAATGCCGGATCCAAATGGCGCGGAAAACGGAAGCTGCTGATTCCGCGGCGGCGGGATCTACGCCAGTGCGGAAAGGATTCTCCTCTTTCGGTCCGAACGCTGACGCTGCCGTCGGCCGCATCGTCCTTCGCAGGCTCCTGCCGACCGAAAAAGGATCGGGCCACGCATGCTCGCGTGCCGGCGGCGGCGCGTACGGGTTTTCCGCCATGTTCCCAAGCATTGACGAAACACCCATCATCAGTCTCCCCTGTGCAATCCTACCGCCCGATCCGCCATCGCGTGCAACCGGGCGACAGCCTGCTCGAGACCGCCGAACGCTTCGAGTTCCGACTCGGGCATGTAAATGCTCGTTGTTACGAACAGCCCCTTGGCAAGCGACGTCGACTCTTCCACTGAGCGGTGCAGTTGCCAACGCCGGTCGTGTTCCTTAAACGTCACCCGTATCGAGGGCCGGTACCTGATTCCTGGCTCCTGTTCCGTGACTGCAACTGCACCTTCGTGTGCAAATTGCCCAAGGTACGTGTCGACCGCGGCGTCATCTGAAGTCGCAACATCCTGACTCGAGTGCAGCGAGAACCAAGCAACTCCGTTGTCGGGGAACTCCGATGCCAGAAACTCCCAGCCTCGTCGAATGGCCTCGAATACGACCTCGTACGCAGGTCGCGTCACGTTTGCGAAACTCAGGTTGAGCGTGTCCGCGTTGAGGACGATGCTCCCTGCGCCCCCAAACAGTCGACAGGTACATGACGCGTCGCCCAGCGAGTTCGCGTAGCTCATGCTGATATCCTGCGGCTGGATCGCCGTCAACTCGTGGAGCCGGTACGGGACCCCGGCGACGAATTTGCGCTGAGCAGACAGCCAGTCCGTGATGAAGTGTCGCAGCTTGATGCTGAGCTCGATCTGTTCAGGCTCCGGCGCGACCCGCAGGGTCTTCATGGGAGTCGCGTCCTCCGGGTCCAACCTGCGTAGGCCCTTCCCGGCGCTGACACGGCCCAGCCCTGGTTGCGGCGAGATTCCGGACAACGCTGGGGATGCGATCCCATGTTTCCTCATTGCGCCGACGACCGGTCTGCATCATGACCAGTCCAGCAGACTGATCCTCGCCCCCCCGATTGATCCGGCCGGGCAGGTTCGTTCCTGCCCGATTTGCGGGCATTCTCGTTTGCGACGCCCGATCTGTCAACGGGGCGCCCGCGCTCGGCGCGTCGTCGCGGGGCCGCTCAGGCCTCCGTCGTTGCGGCCTCTCTGCTTCATCGTAGCACCGAGCGCGCGTGTGGCCGCGCCGAGCTCCTCCTCGAGCTCGAGCTGAGCCAGGTCGGCGCGCGAGACGAACCGCGGCTCCGGCGAAGAATCAGGAGCGAACTGGTCGGCAGGCTCGACTCCTGACCGACGTCGGGCATGGTGAAGACCGGTGGCAACACCGTGCCGGGGCGCTGCGCGGCCGCGCCCTGCGGCAGCGTGTAGGCGTGCCGCGTCGATTACCGGACATGGACGAAGGCCCTGACGATCGGGCCGCAACCCCAGGACCGGCGACCGGGTGTCGATGCGCGCCCGGACCACGGTCAACACGCTCAAGCTCCTCGAGGATCCCGACGGGGGTGCGGATCCAGGTGCGACTTCTATCGGTTGGTGGGCGGTACAGGATTCGAACCTGTGACAACCGGTGTGTAAAACCGGCGCTCTACCCCTGAGCTAACCGCCCCGGCGCCCGCGGCCACCGGAAACAGCACCGGCGCCATGGCGGGCGGATGCAACCGTTCCATTAAACACGACCTCGACTCGCTATGCGGCCTGCCAGGCCCTGGCGCACAGCAGCAGCACCGCGGCGGCGAGTCCGAGCAGGGCCAGGTGCTCGCCGTTGCCGGTGGCGCGGCGCAGGCTGAACCGGCGGAGCGAGGCCGTCGCTTCACCCGCCGCGTAGCGCGCGTAGATGTCGCCGAAGTCCGCCCGCAGGGTCGCCTCCTCGAGTCGGATCGCCGCCGCCAGCATGACGGCGAGGTACGCGAGCACGACGCCGGCGACGAGCGCCGACGCGGCCGCCACGACGAAGCCGACGCCGATGACGGCCGAGCCGACGTACAACGGATGGCGCATCAGCCGGTACGGCCCCGACATCGTCACCTCGCGGCTCTTGACGAGATGGCCCGCCGCCCAGAGCCGCAGACCCTCCCCCAGCAGCGCGATCGGGACGCCGGCCGCGAGAGACGACCACGAGGGCCGCGCGCCGGCGAACGCCACCGCCGCGACGACGAAGCCGGCGATCACGCGGCGGCGTGCGACGCGGAACAGGAAGCGGAGGAACGGGTCGGCGTCGAGATCAAGCATGTCGGGAGGCAGCCTCCCGGCTGCGTTCGAGGCGCCGCAGGCGCCGGTCGACGGCGGCGCAGACCTGCCCCACGGAGACGCCGTCGAGGCAGCCGGTCCGCTCCCGGCAGCGGCGCACCATGTGGACCTCGCGTCCGGTCCCGGCCCGCCGCGCGGCGCAGGCGCAGTCGGGAAAGGCCGAGACGACCTCGTCGTGGGGCGACCACGGCCCGTTGCGGGCCGGATCGCTCGGGCCGTACAGGCCCACCACCGGGGTCCCGAGCGCGGCGGCGAGGTGCAGCGGTCCCGTGTCGCCCGACACCAGCAGGGCGCCGGCCCGCAGCAGCGCGGCCAGCTCGACGAGGTCGGTCGGAGGTGCCAGCCTCGCCGCGCCGGCCGACGCCGCCACCACCGCGGCGGCGCGGGCCTCGTCCCCCGGTCCCCAGATCACCACGCACGGCCTGCCGTGCGCGCGGGCGACGTGCGCCGCGACCGCGCCGTAGCGCGCGGGCGGCCAGCGCTTGGTCGACCAGGCGGCGTTGGGGTTGATCAGGACGGAGCCGCGGGGCGGATCGAGACTTCGCCGCGGTGCGTCCACGGCGGGCGGCGCGTCCGCCCGGATCGGGAAGCGCCAGTCGCGGTCGGCCAACCCCAGCGCGCTCAGGATCCCCAGGTTGCGGTCGACGACGTGACGCGGGCGGCCCGGGTCGGCGCTCTCCGTGTGGAGCCAGCGCGCCCAGGGCTCGCGCAGGAAGGGCGTGCTGAAGCCGACCACCCGGCGCGCGCCGCTGAGCCGCGCCACCAGCGCCGACTTGCCCAGTCCCTGCACGTCGAGGGCGACGTCGTACGGCACTTCCCCGAGCTCGCGGCGCAGCGCCGCCCAGCCCGCCGCCGTCCGGCCGCGGGTGCGCAGCACGACGCGGCGGTCGAGGCCCGGCACCAGGTCCAGCAGGGGGGCGTAGCGTTCGTCGATCGCCCAGTCGACGAAGGCGTCCGGAAACCCGCGCCCGAGGGCGGCGGCGACCGGAATCGCGTGGACGACGTCGCCGAGCGCCCCGAGACGGACGATCAGGATGCGCATCGGCTCGACCGGCCTATTCCGGGCGCGCGCCGGCGATCCGGCTCAGCAGGTCGCGCGTCGAGTGGTCCTTCGGATCGCCGACGATGGCGGTCCGCCCGCCGTAGGCGCGCACCACCTCGCGCTCCGGCACCGTCTCGGCGGTATAGTCGGTCCCCTTGCAGTGGACGTCGGGCCGCAGCCGCTCCAGCAGACCGGCGACCGTCGCCTCCTCGAAGATCACGACGTAGTCGACCATCCCGAGCGCGGCCAGAATCTCGGCCCGCTCCGCGGCGGCCTGCACCGGCCGGCCGCGCCCCTTCAGGGCCGCCACCGAGCGGTCGGCGTTGACGGCGACGAGCAGGCGGTCGGCTTCCGCGGCGGCCCCCCGCAGGTAGCGGACGTGCCCGACGTGCAGGAGATCGAAGCACCCGTTGGCGAGCGCCACGGTGCGCCCGGCGGCGCGGTCCGCCCGGACGAGCGCCGCCGCGCGATCGGGCGAGACGACCAGTCCCACCGGGCTCAGCGCTCCTCTCCCCGATCGGCTCGATCGCCTTCGCGATCGGCGCGATCAGCGAGATCGGCGCGATCGCCTTCGAGATCGGCGAGATCGGCGCGATCAGCCCGGATCGCCCGGATCAGCTCGGCGCCGGTGACGGTCGCCGTGCCGCGCTTCATCACCACCAGGCCCCCCGCGTAGTTGGCGAGGCGCGCCGCTTCGTACAGGGACGCGCCGGCCGCGAGGGCGAGCGAGAGCGTCGCGATGACGGTGTCGCCCGCCCCGGTCACGTCGGCCACTTCGTCGGATCCGAAGATGCCGATGTGGTCGGTCTCCCGCCCGGGAACGAACACCGCCATACCCCGGCTGCCGCGGGTCAGGACCACGCCCCCCGCCCCCGTCCGCGCCAGCAGCTCCCTGCCGGCCCGCTCGAGGCGCGCCGGATCGTCGCCTATCGGCCCGCCGAGCGCCTGCTCCGCCTCCGCCTCGTTCGGCGTGCACGCCGTGCAGCCGCGAAAGGCGGCCAGGTTGTGGCGCGAGTCGACGAGCATCGGAATCGGCGGTCTGCCGCCGCCCCCCGCGAGACGTTCCCGAAGTCGAGCGAACAGCGCCGGCGTCACGAGCCCGGACCCGTAGTCGGAGCAGAGCACCGCGTCGCAGCCGTCGAGCGCGTCGAGCGCCGCCTGTCCGAAGTCGGCGGCGGCGGCTTCCGCATCGCCGACCGACCGGCGATCGACCCGCACGATCTGCTGGCGGGCCGTGTGCCGTCCGCCGGCGAGAATACGGGTCTTGACCGGCGCCCGATAACCCGCCGGCCGCAGCACGCGCGAGACGTCGACCGACGCCCGCAACCCGTCCAGCAGCTCCTGCTCGCCGGGACCGACGAGGCCCACGAGCCTGACCTCGCCTCCGAGCGCGCCGGCGTTGGCCGCCGCGTTGCCGGCGCCGCCGGGCACGACGGCGGTGCGGTCGTGCTCGAGGATCAGAACCGGGGCCTCGCGCGAGACGCGGGCGGGCCGCCCGTAGAGGAACTCGTCGGCGATGACGTCGCCGATCACCGCGATCCGCAGGCCGGCGAACCGCTCGGCCAGACCGACGAGCCGGGGCGATGGATCGGCTTCGCGCCGCGGCGGGAACGCTCCTGACGATGGACTCACGGTAGGACGTCCGGATTCTAGCGTATCGGCGCCGCGGCGCCCCGGGAGGGAGCCGGCGCCGGGGCGCGCCAGCGGCGGTGCATCCACAGCCACAGGTGCGGGTCGCGCCGCACGTACCGCTCCAGCAGGTCGGTGCAGCGCTGCGTGCAGGTGCGGACCGCGTCCGGGTCGTCGGCGTCCGGCGGGACGATCGGCGCCTCGTAGATCAGCCGGTAGCGGTTGCCCGGCAGCGGCAGCGCGAAGACCGGCACGATGGCCGCGCCGGTGTGCAGCGCGAGCGATGCGATGGCGGACGTCGTCGAGGCCGGGCGCCCGAAGAAATCGACGTCGACGGCGCTGCGGTCCTGGATGTGCTGGTCGATCATCATGCCGACCGAGCCGCCGCGGCGCAGCTCGCGCAGCAGCTCGCGCAGCGCGCCCTGCCGCGGCAGCACGCGCGTGCCCACGCGGGTGCGAATCCGCTCTATCAGCCCCTCGAGCAGCGGGTTGTCCAGGGTCCGCGCGACCATCACGATGGGCTGGAAGCGCAGCGCGTGCACCATGATCTGCAATTCCCAGCTTCCGAAGTGGCCGGCGAAGTACATCACGCCGCGTCCGCGGGCGGTCGCGCGCCGGACGTGCTCGGCCCCCTCGATCTCGACCAGCGGCAGCATCTGCTCCAGGCGCATCGCGTCGAAGCAGAGAAAGTCGACGACGTGGCGGCCGAGCTGCGCGAAGGTCGCGCGCAGCACGTCGCGGCAGTCCGCCTCCGTCCGTGCCGGAAACGCCGCGCGCAGGTTCGCCACCGCCAGCTCCCGGCGGGCGCCGTGGAGACGGTGAAAGAGGGCCCCGAGCGCCCCGCCCGCGGCCAGGCTGACCCGCCGCGGGAGCGTCCTCGCCAGGGCCCGGATCCCCAGGACCGCGGCGTACTCCAGGCGGTGGCGGATCGAGGCGCTCACCTGCCGTCTCCCGCCGCCGCGGCGACGCGCTCGAGCAGCCACGTGCGGAAACGGTCGGCCGGCTCCACCGCGACGCGCAACGGCGCCGCGGCGGCGGCAAAGTCGAACGGGGCGAACGGTGCAAGCCGCACGGCGTCCTTCTCGGTGGTCAGCACCAGGCCCGCGCCGTGCGCGGCGGCCTGCGCCGCGATCCGGCGCACGTCGGCCGGGGTGAACGGATGGTGATCCGCGAACGCGAGCAGGCCGGCAACGTCGAAGCCGGCGGCGGCCAACGCGTCCCGGAAGCGTTCCGGCGCGGCGATGCCCGCCACCGCGAGCACCGGCCCCGCTGCCTGGCCGATGCCGCCGCCGCCCACCGCGGGGCCGCGCGACTCGCCGCCGCCCACCGCGGGGCCGCGCGACTCGCCGCCGCCCGCACTCGCGGCGGCCGCGGTCCCGTCCGCCGCCCGGCGCACGACAGGCCGGGGAGCCCCGAGCGAGCGGCGCAGCAGGAACCAGATGCGCGCGCCGAGCCGGTCCGCCACCGCGCCGGCCGCGTCCACGTCCGCCGCGTCGACGACGAGGGCATCGGCCAGGCCCGCCGCCGCCGGGCGCTCGCGCAGGCGTCCGGCGGGAAACGTCGGCTGATCGAGATCCTCCGCGCGCACGAGCACCAGATCCACGTCGCGGGCGAGCGGCAGGTGCTGAAATCCGTCGTCCAGCACGTGCACGGTCGCGCCCAGCCGCGTCTCGGCCACGCGCCCCGCCCGGTAGCGGTCGCGGCTCACCAGCACGGACACGCCGTCGAGACGCTCGGCGAGCATGCGCGGCTCGTCGCCGGCCGTGTCGATGCCGGCGCGCAGTCGGTCCGGATCGCGCACCACGACGACCCCGCGGGTGGGAAGCCGCCGCCCGTAGCCCCGGCTCAGAACCGCCGGATGCTCGCCGGCGTCGCGCAGCAGCTCGGCGACCAGGGCGGCCACCGGCGTCTTGCCGCTGCCGCCGGCGGCCAGCGCACCGACGCTGACGACGGGCCGCGACAGCCGGCGCCGCGCGCCCGGCCGCGCGTACCACTGCCGGCGCCACGCCGCCCCGCGCGCGTAGAGAGCACTCAGCATGCTCGTCACGTCGATTCGCGGTCCTCCGGCGGCAGCAGCTCCGCCGCCGCCGCGATCGTGCGCCGCGTCGCCCCCAGGTTCCGGTGGACGACGGCCCGCGCGGCGGCGCCGAGCCGTGACCGCCGCGCGCCGTCCCGCATCAGGTCCCCCAGCGTCTCCGCCAGCGCATCCGCGTCCCGCACCTGGATCGCCGCGCCGCGCGCCACGAGCTCGCGCGCCACGTCGGCGAAGTTCTCCATGTGGGGGCCGAAGACGATCGCCCGGCCGGCGGCGGCCGGCTCGATCGGGTTGTGACCGCCGGCGGGGACGAGGCTGCCGCCCACGACGACCGCCGACGCGATCTCGAACAGGCTCGCCAGCTCGCCCAGCGTGTTCAGGATGACCACCTCGGCGCCGGGTTCGCTGCCGGGCGCCAGCGCACTCCGCATCCGCACGCGATACCCTGCGCGCCGGGCGGTCTCCCGCGCCTCGTCGAACCGTTCGGGATGGCGCGGGGCGATCACCAGCAGCGCGTCCGGCGCCGCCCGCCGGATGCGCGCGAACGCCCGCAGGACCGGCTCCTCCTCCCCCCGCAACGTGCTCGCGGCGATGAGCACCGGCCGCGAGTGCGCGAAGGCGAACGCGGCCCGCAGGCCGTTACCGTCGCCGGCGTCGGGGTCGGGGTCCGCGCCGGGGTCGGGCGAGGATCCGGCGGGACCGCCGACCGCGTCGAACTTCAGGCTGCCGGTGACCGTGACGCGGTCCGGATCCGCCCCGATGGCCACGAACATGCGCGCCCATTCCTCCGTCTGCGCGCAGACGCGCCCCACGTCGGCCAGCACCCGCCGCATCCCGCCGCGGACGAGACGATAGCGCCGGAACGAACGTTCGGACAGCCGGCCGTTGACGATCAGCGCGCCCACCCCGCGCCGCCGGCAGGCCCGGAGCAGATTGGGCCAGATCTCGGTGTCGACGACCAGGAACAGCGCCGGCGCGATGCGGTCGAGGGCGCGATTCACGAACCACGGGAAATCGAACGGCGCGTAGCACACGGCGTCGGCGTCCCGCCCGAAGCCGCGGGCCACCCGCTGTCCGGTCGCGGTGGTCGTGGACAGGACCAGCCGGTGCGCCGGGTACACGGCCCGCAGCGCCCGCAGCAGCGGCCGCGCCGCGAGCGCCTCGCCGACGGAGACGGCGTGCACCCACACCGACGGCCGGCGGTCGGGATTGACCGCGGCCGGCAGGCGGCCGAACCGCTCGCGCAGACTGCCGGGCTCCTTGCCCCGGCGCCATATCCCGTACGCCGTCGCCGGCAGAAGCGCCAGGAAGTAGACGAACAGCAGGACCGTGTAGAGCAGATGCATCGAGGTCGGCGGAACCGGGTCACTCGCGTTCGAAGTGCACGGAATCGGACCTTAGCACGGCCGTCGCTCGCCAGGGCGCCGGCAGACCGCCGTACGGCCTGGCGGTAGAATCCGTCGATGCAGAGAAACGTCGCCGTGGGGCTGCTGTTGCTCGCCGTGACGCCACTGCCGGCGAGCGGTGAGGATCGCGATGTCCTCGCGTCCGCGGAGCAGCGCGCGGCCGCGGTGGAGCCGACGCCGGCCGCGGGCGGGCGCGGCCGTCCGACGGCGAAGATCGCCACCACGCTGGCGCTCGTCGGCGCCGGCGTCGGCATGGTGCTCGCGGGCAGTCCCGCGTACGTGCCGTCCCGGTTCGCGCCGGGGAACACGCCGCGGCGGGTCGACCTGAGCGTCTACCTGGGCGCAGGCAGCTACCCCGGCCACAGCTACCGCCTCACCCGCCGGCGCGGCGACGCGTTCGGGACGGGCTACGGATGTCCGGCCGGCGCCGCCCGTTGCGTCGTCGACGCGCAGGAGCTGGCGGACCAATACGGCTTCGGCCTCACCGACGGTTACGATCTCGGCCGCTTCGAGGGGCTGGTGGCCGGCCACCGGGAGGGCTTCGACGCCGGTCAGGCGGCCACGATCCGGATCCTCGACGCCAACGGGTTCGTGGTGTACGACGGTGGCTTCACGCCGGCCTCGTACGTCGAAGAACGGTTCAGCGACCGCAAGAACCTCCGCTACGGCGGGGTCGGCCTGCTCGCCGCCGGCGCGCTGATCAGCCTGTTCTGGCCGGACTCCCCGGCGCGGAACCTGGATCTGCAGCCGCTTCCGGGCGGCGGCCGGATCGGCGCCGCGGTCGGCTTCTGATCCGGTCCCCGCGTTCCCATCGCGACCGCGACCACGCCGCCGCGGCCGCGGCGGTCGGCGGTCGGCGGTCGGCGCGTCAGCACTGGCAATCGATTGCGAACGCCGCGACCATGCTGCCGGCGTCCGAAGCGCCGCCGTGCGGCGAGAGCTGCAGAGCGACGTACTGCGTGCCGCCAACCGCGTACGACGTCACCACCGACCGCACCAGGTACCCCTGCACGGCATAGCGCCACAGCGGCTCGCCCGTCAGGGCGTCGAAGGCACGCAAGACCCCGCCGCTGTCGGCAAGAAAAACCAGGTCGCCGGCGGTCGCCAGCACGGAACCGGCGCGGGCCTGCAGCTCGTAGGTCCACACCCGCTCTCCCGTATCGAGATCCCACGCCTGCAGCTCGCCCACGTGGTCGGTCCCGTCCCGCCTGTATACGTTGACGCTCGCACCTGTGTAGGGCAGGCCCGGACGGTATTCGACGGCTCGACCTTCCATGGACGAGCAGAGATTGTCGACGGCGGGAACGTAGAGCAGGCCGGTCCGCGGATTGAACGCGTCGGGCCGCCAGTCCCGGCCTCCCGCGAACGAGGGGCAGAACTCGACGCGCTTTCCGATGCCGGGCTTGCGCGCGCTGTCGTACTCCGGACGGCCGGTGAACGGATCCACGCTCGTGAACACGTTCTGATGCACGAACGGCTGCGCTTCCAGGAACCGCATGCCGCCATCGCTCCGATCCAGCAGCCACAGGTAGCCGTTTCGTCCGGGGTGCGCGAGGGCGGGAATCGTCCGCCCGCCGCGTTCGATGTCCACGAGCAGGGGCGCGTTGGCTTCGTCCCAGTCCCAGGACCCGTTCCAGTGATACTGGTGGTGGTTCAGCAGCGCGCCGGTGGCGGCGTCGAGCGCGATGGTCGAGTTCGTGTAGAGGTTGTCGCCGGGGCGCGCGTCGCCCATCCAGGGGCCGCCGTTGCCGACTCCCCAGTAGGTGATGCCGAGCGCCGGATCGTAGTTGCCGGTTATCCACACCGGGCCCCCGCCGGTCTGCCACGAATCGCCCGACCAGGTCTCGGCGCCCGGCTCGCCCGGCGCCGGGACCGTGTACCGCCTCCAGACCTCGTCGCCGCTGCCCGCATCGAGCGCGACGACGAACCCGCGGACGCCGTGCTCGCCGCCGGAGGTGCCGACCATGACCATGCCGTTCACCGCCAGCGGCGCCATGGTGATGTAGTAGGTGCGGCGGTAGTTGGCGATCACCCGCTTCCAGACGACCCGGCCGGTCGCCGCCTCGAGCGCCACGACGCGCGCGTCGAGCGTGCCCACGTAGACCCTGTCGCCGTACAGCGCCACGCCGCGATTGGTGGCATGGGGGCGCCGCACGTCGGCGGGCAGCGGATGCCGGTAGCGCCACACCAGGTTCCCCGTCTGCGCATCGAGTGCGATCACCTGCTCGGCCGTCGTGACGAACATCATCCGGCCGTTGACGATCGGCGGCGACTGCGGGACCCCGTCGTTCGCGCCGGTCGTGAACGTCCAGGCCGGCGCCAGATCCGCGACGTTGGAGTTGTCGATCTGGCTCAGCGGACTGAATCCCCATCCGTCGTAGGTCCGCCGGTACATGAGCCAGCTCTCGGGTTCCGGATCCAGCAGGCGCTCGTCGGTCACCGGAATGACCATGGGAACGCCCGGCACGGCGCGCGGCAGGTCCTGCGCGGACGCCACCTGCGCGGCCGTTGCGGTCAGGCCGCTCGCGAGACAGCCGATGACCGCCAGACGCGCTGCCCGGCGGGCGCGGTCCGTGGCCCGGCGGGCGGCGATCCGCGTGCGCATCGACAGGAACATGCAGCGGGATCATAGCAGCCCGGTCGGGGGCGCCCGCCGGATGGAGATCGACGACAACTCGCCTTTTTTCCGGTTGCCAGGGACGCGATCGGCCGGCTCGTGGCCCCATCCCGAGCGGTGGACGCGGCAGGACGCGGGAGGACCCGTGCGCCGGGGAGAAACGGTCTGCAAGCGGGTTTGACCGGCTTCCGCGCGCGTCGGTACAATTGTTCGTTTTGCTTCCGTGCGGGAGACCGCGCCGGGGGTGGAACGACGCGCTTGTCGGCCGTCACATCTATCGAAACAACAGAAACATCGAGAGCGAGCGCCTCGCGGAGGACAGGGGAAATGGCCATCAAGGTGGGGATCAACGGGTTCGGGCGGATCGGCCGCAACATCATGCGGGCCGCCCTGCGGAGCGGCGAGCAGGGTATCGAGTTCGTCGCCGTCAACGACATCACGAATCCGGAGACGCTGGCCCACCTGTTCAAGTACGACTCGGTGCTCGGCAACCTGTCCGACGAGGTGGCGGTCGAAGGCGGCGGGCTGCGGGTAGGCGCGCGCCACTTCCAGGTGCTGTCCGAGCGCGACCCGGCGGCCCTTCCCTGGAGCGACCTCGGCGTCGACATCGTGGTGGAGTCGACCGGCCTGTTCACGAAGCGGGACGACGCCGCGAAGCACCTCGCCGCCGGAGCGAAGACCGTGATCATCAGCGCCCCGGGCAAGGCTCCCGACCTGACCCTGGTGCTCGGCGTCAACGACGACCAGTACGACCCGGCGCGGCACCGGATCATCTCCAACGCCTCTTGCACCACCAACTGCCTGGCCCCGGTGGCCAAGGTGCTGCACGAGAGCTTCGGCCTGCGCCGCGGCTGGATGACGACGATCCACTCGTACACGAACGACCAGAAGCTGCTCGACCTGCCGCACCAGGACCTGCGGCGCGCGCGGGCCGCCGGCGTCTCGATGATCCCGACCACGACCGGGGCGGCGTCGGCGGTCGGGCAGGTGCTGCCGGAGCTGCAGGGCCGGCTGGACGGCATCGCGATGCGGGTGCCGACGCCCAACGTGTCGGTGGTCGACCTGGTGGCCGAGGTGGAACGGAAGGCCGGCGCGGAGGAGATCAACGCCGCGTTCGGCGCCGCGGCCGGCGGCCCGCTCGCCGGCATTCTCCAGTTGTCGCAGGAGCCGCTGGTCTCGGTCGATTTCAAGGGCAACCCCCACTCGTCGATCGTCGACGCGTCGTACACGAAGGTGATGGAAGGCGACTTCGTCAAGGTGCTGTCGTGGTACGACAACGAGTGGGGCTACTCGTCCCGCTGCGTCGACCTGGTGAAGCTGATCGCGGCGAAGTCGGCATAGGGCGGCGTGGCCAAGCGCTCCATCCGCGACCTCGATCTCGCCGGTCGGCGCGCGTTCGTGCGCGTCGATTTCAACGTGCCGCTGGCCGGCGGCGCGGTGACCGACGACACCCGCATCCGGGCGGCGCTGCCGACGCTGCGGCACGCCCTGGAACGGGGCGCCTCGCTCGTTCTCGCGTCGCATCTCGGCCGCCCGAAGGGCAGGCCGAAGCCAGAGCTCAGCCTGCGGCCGGTGGGGGCGCGGCTGGCGGATCTGCTCGGCCGCCCGGTGCGCTTCGCCGCCGACTGCATCAGCGAGCCGGCGCGGGCGGCGATGGCGGACGCCGGCGCCGGCGGCGTGACCCTGCTGGAGAACCTCCGCTTCCACGCTGAAGAAGAAGCGAACGACCCGGACTTCGCGGCGGCGCTGGCGGCGCTGGCCGACGTCTACGTCGACGACGCGTTCGGCTCGGCGCACCGCGCCCACGCCTCGACCGCCGGCATCGTCGCCCACGTCGCCGACGCGGCGGCGGGACTGCTGCTGGAACGCGAGCTGGAACACCTCGGGGCCCTGCTCGCCTCCCCCGCGCGGCCGTTCGTGGCGGTGCTCGGCGGCGCGAAGGTGTCGGGCAAGTTGGAGGTCATCGAGAACCTGCTGCCGCGGGTCGACGCGCTGTTGATCGGCGGGGCCATGGCCTACACCTTCTTCCGGGCGCGCGGGCTGCCGGTGGGCCGCTCGCTGGTCGAGCCGGACCTGGTCGAGACCACGCGGCGCGTCGAGCGCGACGCGGCCGAGCGCAACGTCCGGCTGGAGCTGCCGGCCGACCACGTGGTCGCCACCGGACTCGAGGCCGGCGCCGCCTGCGAGTGCCTCGCGGTGGACGACCCGGCCATCGGCGAGCGGCTGGGCGTGGACATCGGCCCCCGGACGCGGAAGACCTACGCCGACATCATCGGCGCGGCCCGGACCGTGGTCTGGAACGGACCGCTGGGCGTGTTCGAGGTGGATGCGTTCAGCCAGGGGACGCTGGCCGTCGCGCGCGCGGTCGCCGACACCGCGGGCGCCACCGTCGTCGGCGGGGGCGATTCGGTCGCCGCGATCGCCAAGGCGGGCGTCGGCGCGCAGGTCACGCACATCTCGACCGGCGGCGGGGCGTCGCTGGAGTTTCTGGGGGGCCGCACGCTGCCGGGCGTGGCGGCGCTGCCGGACAGCGGCTGAGCCGCCGGCTTCGCTCAGATCACGATCGTGATGCCGGCGCGCCGCCCGGCCCGCCTGACGTCAGCGAGGAACAAAGGCTCACGCCGCCCGTCCCGGCGGGCGACGACTCGGAAGTCGAGGGTGCGCACGCGGTCCCCGAAGAAGAGGCAAGCATCGTCAGGGTCGCACTGATTCGAGGTCCACACCAGCCCCTGCACCTCCGGAAACTGGTCATGAACCGCCTTGGCCCAAGCGGCCGTTCGTGGGTAGAGCTTCGGCGAGCTCCCAATCAGCGAGTTACGGGAAATGTGCCATTTCGACAGATCGGGCTCGCGGAGGCTGGCAAGCCGGATGTCGCACCGAAGCTCGAGCGTTCCGTGGACGCAGTCCATGACGCGGCTCGACAACACGGACTTCCTCTTTGCCTTCGCGGGCACGTCATGGAAGATGGTTTCGTACGCAGCCGCAATGAAGGTGCTCCCCGCATACAGCGACGGAACGCATCGTCCGCGGGCATCCAGGATCGGCGCAAACCGCGTCGGATTGCCCCGGCACGGGTTGAATTCGTTGGAGAGCCGGTTCCAGGCGTGCACGCGATGCAAACGGGTTCCCGCCTGGCGCACCACGATATTTGGAGGCGCGAGCGCGGGTGAGGGCCCGAGAATCGTCACACTACGAACGCCCGTCAGCCCTCGGCCCGCTCAGCGAGCCGTCGCGCCGCTTCGACGACCTCGCCGGGCGCATCGAGCCGGTCCTGTGGCTCCGCCCCGTCGAGCCAGCCGTTTCCGGACGCGAACCACAGGGCGATCTGCCACCCGGTCGCCGTTGCAGGAACCTCACGGAGAATCCGCTTGACGATGGGTCGGGGCTGTCCGTCCTCGAATTGAAACGCCGGGTACAGATCCCGGCCCCCGTGGCGAACGGCAAACACTCTTCGTTCCCGCTTCCAGCGCGATGCCGGTTCGCTCGCGTTCTTCGGGCTGAGCCCCGAGGCGGCGCGGATCTCGGGTCCGGTAAGCACCCGCGTTTCCTGCAGGTAGTCGGCCCGCAGCCGGGCATTGTCCGTTTCCAGTTCGGCGCGAACCTCGGCGCGCGGCGCGTCCGGAAGGATGCTCCGGATCATCAACTCGATGTTGCGCTCGGTGAGTTCCTGCCGGTGTATCGCAGCCATCGACGGCAGACGCGCGAGCACGCGCCGAAAGAGCTCGGCGAGTTCCCAATCCGCGGTCCCCACGAGGGCCCAATCGCCCGGCATTCCGGCATCGGTATTGGCGATCCGCTCGCGAAGCCGCTCGGGAAGCGCGCTGATGTCGTCGGCAGCCAGGAAGAAACTGACCAGCAGGTTCGTCTGACAGGCCTCCGGCTGCGCCTTGTCGCGTGACATCCTCGCTAGTATGGATACTAGTGAAAATCAGGTCAAGGCACGTGCCGTGGCACGAGTCCGCGACAGTGACGGAACGGCAGACGCTCCAGCTTGAGCGGCTCGTGAGTCATAGGCTCGTGGCGGTTCGAATCCCCCCTTCCGCCCCTTCCGCACCACCAGAGTAGAATCGACGCCCGATGGCAGCTCGGAAGCGTGGGGGCCCGGTTGCCGGCGCTCGACTGGGCGTCGGGGGCCCGTGAAGGCCTGGTCGTCGTGTCGAAGCGACACACATCATCGAGTTGACGCCGTGGGATGAGGATGATTCCCCACCGCCTCCACAAGAAATCGAACTCTGGAGGCGATAGGCGTCGCCAGCAAGGTCCGTAACCGAAGGGATCATGATGCGTACGCCCGTCCTGGCCGCCAACTGGAAGATGCACAAGACGATCGCCGAGGCGACCGCGTTCACGACGGCGTTCCTGCCTCTGGTGGCCGGCGTCGACGACGCCGAGATCGTGCTCGCGCCCCCGTTCACGGCGCTCGCGGCGGTGGCCGCCGCGTGCCGCGGCAGCAACGTCGCCGCCGCCGCCCAGAACGTCCACTGGGAGCCGGGGGGCGCGTTCACCGGCGAGATCAGCCTGGCCATGGTGCAGGACACGGGAGCGGGCCACGTCATCGTCGGCCACTCGGAGCGGCGCCACCTGTTCGGCGAGGACGACGCTGCGGTCAACCGCAAGACGCGGGCGGTCCTCGCGGCCGGCCTGACGCCCATCGTCTGCATCGGCGAGACGCTCGCCGAGCGCGAGGCCGACGAGACCGCGGCGGTGCTCGACCGGCAGATCGACGGCGGGCTGGCCAATGTGACGGCCGAGCGGATCGCCTCCCTGGTGATCGCCTACGAGCCGGTCTGGGCCATCGGCACCGGACGCACGGCCACGCCCGACCAGGCGCAGGAGGCCCACGCGCACGTCCGCCGGCGCCTCGCCGCGCTGGCCGGCCGGGGGGCCGCCGACCGCTGCCGCCTGCTGTACGGCGGCAGCGTCAAGCCCGCCAACGCCGCCGACCTGTCCGCGCAGCCGGACGTCGACGGGGCGCTCGTCGGCGGCGCCAGCCTCGACCCGCACAGCTTCGCCGCGATCGTCGACACGTGTCGGGAAGCACCGTGAACCCCTCCGGACAGCTCGCGTCCCGCGGACGTTGATGCGCACACTGGCACCACGGCCCACGCATCCCGGAATCTCACCGACTCTACTTCCCGTTCGCGCACGACCGCCTCACGCACGGCCTCTTGCGGATCCGCCGGGTCGCCACAGGTCCCAGAAATCCGCAGGCAGCACGACGCCGCTTGGAGTATCATTGGTGGCTGTGCTGACCATGATCGCATCCGGCGTCTACGTGCTCGCGTGCCTGCTGCTGATTCTCGTCGTGCTGCTTCAGCAGGGCAAGGGAGGCGACATCGCCGCCGCATTCGGCGGCGGGGGCACCCAGGCCGCCTTCGGCGCGCGCGCCGGGGCCTCGCTGCTGACCCGCGTGACGACGGTGCTCGGCACGCTGTTCATGGCCGGCTCGCTGCTCCTGGCGATCATCGGCCAGCGAGGACCGAGCTCGGTGCTCGGCGGCCTCGACGCGCCGGAAGCGGCCCCGGTCGAGGTCGAGGAGCCGGCGACGTTGCCCGAGCCGGCCGCGACGGACGACGAGTCCGAGAGCGGGGATTCGGCGACGACCGAGGACCCGCAGTAGCCGCGCCGGGACGCCCGGCTCGGACGCCCGCCCACGAACGCGGAAGTGGCGGAACGGCAGACGCGCCAGCTTGAGGGGCTGGTGGGCCAATGGCCCGTGGGGGTTCAAATCCCCCCTTCCGCACCAACATCCCACCTGACAGCGGAATGAAGTCAACACTGCAGCAACGCGCCGAAGCCGCCGCCGAGCGGTTCAGTACGGCCAGAAAGCCGGTGGTGATCGAGGAGGAGATCCTGTTTCTTCCCGCCGACGCCGTGGCGCCGCTCTTTGAGACGGACACATGGATCGGCAGGTCGGCGGCGCAGCAGCTTGTCGAGTTGTTCACCACGAGGGGCACTTTCAGAAGCCGAGAGGCCATGGAGTCCGACCTCACGCTGGTTCAGGCGCTGCCGGTCGTGGTCGTGCGCAACCGAAGCGGCGACCTCTTGCGACTGAAGCGCCGAGAGCGGCGCGAGGACAACCCGCTCCACGGAAAGATAGTGATCTGGGCCGGCGGTCACGTCAGACGAGAGGATGGCGCCAACGGGCCATCCATCGGACGGGGCGCGGTCCGCGAGCTTCAGGAAGAGCTCCGTCTCAGCGTCGAGCCACGCGAGCTGGAACTGCTCGGCGCGGTCTGGATCCGGGGCCGACCGCATACGACGACACCACCGACCGCACCCGGTACCCCTGCACGGCGTAGCGCCACAGCGGCTCGCCCCCCAGGGCGTCGAAGGCGCGCAGGACCCCGCCGCTGTCGGCAAGAAAAACCAGGTCGCCGGCGGTCGCCAGCACGGAACCGGCGCGGGTCTGCATCTCGTAGGTCCACACCCGCTCTCCCGTATCGAGATCCACGCTCGTGAACACGTTCTGATGCACGAACGGCTGCGCTTCCAGGAACCGCATGCCGCCATCGCTCCGATCCAGCAGCCACAGGTAGCCGTTTCGTCCGGGGTGCGCGAGGGCGGGAATCGTCCGCCCGCCGCGTTCGATGTCCACGAGCAGGGGCGCGTTGGCTTCGTCCCAGTCCCAGGACCCGTTCCAGTGATCGGGCCCCGCCGGTCTGCCACGAATCGCCCGACCAGGTCTCGGCGCCCGGCTCGCCCGGCGCCGGGACCGTGTACCGCCTCCAGACCTCGTCGCCGCTGCCCGCATCGAGCGCGACGACGAACCCGCGGACGCCGTGCTCGCCGCCGGAGGTGCCGACCATGACCATGCCGTTCACCGCCAGCGGCGCCATGGTGATGTAGTAGGTGCGGCGGTAGTTGGCGATCACCCGCTTCCAGACGACCCGGCCGGTCGCCGCCTCGAGCGCCACGACGCGCGCGTCGAGCGTGCCCACGTAGACCCTGTCGCCGTACAGCGCCACGCCGCGATTGGTGGCATGGGGGCGCCGCACGTCGGCGGGCAGCGGATGCCGGTAGCGCCACACCAGGTTCCCCGTCTGCGCATCGAGTGCGATCACCTGCTCGGCCGTCGTGACGAACATCATCCGGCCGTTGACGATCGGCGGCGACTGCGGGACCCCGTCGTTCGCGCCGGTCGTGAACGTCCAGGCCGGCGCCAGATCCGCGACGTTGGAGTTGTCGATCTGGCTCAGCGGACTGAATCCCCATCCGTCGTAGGTCCGCCGGTACATGAGCCAGCTCTCGGGTTCCGGATCCAGCAGGCGCTCGTCGGTCACCGGAATCACCATGGGAACGCCCGGCAAGGGGATCATAGCGGCATGGGCCGCCGGGCGAAACGATGAGCGACACTACGGCTTCTCGCCGGGGTGGCCGCCGAGGCGGGCCGTCTCGACCTTATAATCATGGCGCAGTCAACGTTATGTCCGGACACCCACGCGCTTGGCGGCGTGGCGCGGCGATCTGATGCCATCCCTCTCGCGAGCCGGCCGCTGGTACCTGGCGGGAGCGGTTTCGCTCACCGTCTTCTGGCTGGCCCTGCGCGGCTTCGCGCCGGCCCCCGGGCTCACGCGCAGCTACCACTACCCGTACGCCCCGCTCAACCGCTCGACCGAGCCAGCCCTCGAAGAACTGGCCGCCCCGGTCGTCGAAGAACACATCTCCACGGTCGACCTTGCGTTTATCGACGAGCGAGGTCACCCCGCAAGAGACTACCTGGTGCGCTGGAACGGAGTCTGGTTTTCCCCCCGCCCGGAACGGATCGACTTCTACGCCGCCGCCGACGATGGCGTGGTCGTGCGGCTGGACGGCGAGATCGTGATCGAACGGAACCCCGACACCGGCATGGCAACCGCGGTGCGGACGGTGGAGCTCGACGCGGGCGCCCACCGACTGGAGATCGACCACTGGCAGCACGGCGGCCCATCCGGGCTGTACCTGGCATGGGCTCCCGCGGGCGGCGATTCTCCGGTCCCTCTCGGCCCGGATCGGCTGTTCGCGGCGGATCCGGGCGCCCTCGCCTACCGGATGCTGGCGGCGTTGCCGGCGCTGGGCATGCTCGTTCTGCTGGGCTGGGGGGCGCTTCCCGCATTGATGCTCGGCCGGATGGTCCATCGAGAAGTCTCCGCCTTGACCAGACAGGTGCTGGCGACCCGCCTGCGGGTCGTGCTGTTCCCCGCGCTCCTCGGTCCAAGTCAGCTCTTGATGTTCGGCCCCTGGACGGTGCATGCCACCAATCGGACCGAGTTCCTGGTGTCGTTCTGGAGCCTGGCTCCACGCTGGCTCTGGCTGCTGGGCCCCATCGCGGGTGGACTGGCGGCGCTCGGGATCGTCCTGCCGGAGCGATGGTTTACGCGCTACGTCGCCGCGCTCTGGGCTGTCGGCGTGCTGCTCTGGGTACAGGGCAACCTGCTGGTCGGCAACTACGGCTTGCTGGACGGTGCCGGACTCGACCTGGCGTCGCACGCCTGGCGGGCCCCGGCCGAGGCGGGGCTCTGGATCGGTGGAATCGGCTTGGCGACGTTGCTTGCCGGGGCGGTCATGCGGGCCGCCCCTCTGGCGAGCGCGCTCCTGATGGCGCTTCAGGCGGCCGTCCTGCTGCTGCCGGCGGCGGTCGCACCGGCGGTGGACCGGGCATCCACCCTGCCTACCACCTGGGAAGGGGACACCGACTGGCAGTTGCCGCCGGAGGGAATTTACGAGCTGTCGCGTACCCGCAACATCATCCACATCGTGCTCGACATGTTCCCGACGCACGTGTTCGCCGAAATTGCCGCCGCCGATCGGCCTGCCTTCGACGACCGCTGGTCCGGGTTCACCTTCTTCCGGGATCACCTGGGCGCTTTCCGCACCACGAAGGCCAGCATGCCCGCGATGCTCACCGGAGTGGCCTATCGCAACGAGTTGCCGTTCAACGAGTTCAGAGCGCACCGGGCGAACGTCACCGTACTGCATGCGCTCGGGGAGCAGGGCTATCGGCTCCGGTGGGCAGCGCCCTGGGCGCCGCCGCGCGGCGACCGCCCGGCCCCGTCCCTGCCCGCCGGTCTCGATGCGTCGACATCGTACCGCATCCCGTCGCCGTACGGGAGTCGGCGGGACTACCTTGCCGTCTCGGCAGCCCAGTTGCTCGACCTGTCCCTGTTCCGGCACGCACCCCACGACCTGAAGGCCGGCGTCTACAACGATGGGCAATGGCTTCTCCAGCCGCGGGTTGCAGCGCGGATGGAGGTGGAGGCGGCTACGGAACGAGCCGTCGGGGACCTCCGGTTTCTGCGGGAGTTCGCCGACCGGATCAACCCGGGGGAGGATGCCCCGGTGTACGCCCTGCTGCACGCGATCGCACCGCACTACCCGATCGTCGTGGACGCGGACTGCCGGTACTTCGGGAAACGACTGCCGGTCTCCAAAGACAGCTACGACGCACAGGCGCGATGCGCGTTGAGCAGTGTCCAGGCACTGCTCGACAGGCTCCGCTCTCTCGATCTCTACGACCGCACCGCCATCGTCTTGACATCCGATCACGGATTGGCCGCGCTGGCTCCCGGCGACCATCCGCTGCGCGGGATACGCTCACCGGCCGGGGTGCTCGACGGGATCGCGACCGATGCCACGCCGCTACTCGCGATCAAGCCCTTCGGCGCGCGCGGGCCGCTTCGCACGTCCGACGCCCCGACCGCGATCACCGACCTGCCGGCCACGCTGCTCGACCTCGCGGAGCTGCCGAATACCCTGCGTCGGGGCACGTCGGTGCTTGCGCTCGATCCGGCGACGCCTCGCGAGCGCACGTACGCCCATTACGAGTGGGGGAGGCGAAACGGCTGGGCGAGTCCGTACTTCGACGTGCTCCACGTGTTCTCCGTCAACGGACGCGTGACCGATGCCGAATCCTGGCGCTATCGAGAGGCGCTCTTCCAGCCATATTTCGATCGCGAGGGGCAACGCAGGACACATCGCGTCGGCCTGCATGCGCTCGAGGACCGAACGACGGGCCAGACCGGCCGACCGGTCTACCGGACCGACGGCTACGCGGTCTTCTACGCGGCGCCCGACAACCCGCGCATCACGTTCGACGTGCGCAACGCGTCGACCGCCCGGTCGCCGCGGACGGTGACCGTGCGCATCGACGGCGATGTCGTCGGCGAGCACCTTGTAGACGAGACGTGGCGCACGCTCGCCTATCCCGTCGCGGCGCGCGACGCGGACGACAGCCCTTTCTGTGTAGAGTTGCTGGTCAGCCCGGTCCGGCGCGCCGGCGAGGACCCCGACGGCGCGATGTTGCTCCGGGGCGAGTTCTGACGCGGCACGGGTCGGGTTGCCGGCCGATAATCCGGCGGGCGTCGCCCGCGTCATGGAAGCGATCCGCTGGGTGGATCCGCCTGCCAGGAAGCGATCGGGTTAGCGGCGCAACGGCGAAGAGGGGACGGAATGTCGGAACACCCACGCAGCACCGCTCGCCTGCCGGCATGGCGCGGCGGCTTGGCGCCATCCCTCTCGCGCGCTGGTCGCTGGTACCTGGCGGGAGCGATCGCGCTCACCGTCCTCTGGCTGGTCGCGCGCGGCTTCGCACCGACCACCGGGCTCATGCGCAGCTACCACTACCCGTACGCCCCGTTCGATCGCTCGACCGAACCGGCCTTCGAAGAATTGGCTGCCCCGGTCGTCGAAGAACACATCTCCACGGTCGACCTTGCGTTTATCGACGAGCGAGGTCACCCCGCAAGAGACTACCTGGTGCGCTGGAACGGAGTCTGGTTTTCCCCCCGCCCGGAACGGATCGACTTCTACGCCGCCGCCGACGATGGCGTGGTCGTGCGGCTGGACGGCGAGATCGTGATCGAACGGAACCCCGACACCGGCATGGCAACCGCGGTGCGGACGGTGGAGCTCGACGCGGGCGCCCACCGACTGGAGATCGACCACTGGCAGCACGGCGGCCCATCCGGGCTGTACCTGGCATGGGCTCCCGCGGGCGGCGATTCTCCGGTCCCTCTCGGCCCGGATCGGCTGTTCGCGGCGGATCCGGGCGCCCTCGCCTACCGGATGCTGGCGGCGTTGCCGGCGCTGGGCATGCTCGTTCTGCTGGGCTGGGGGGCGCTTCCCGCATTGATGCTCGGCCGGATGGTCCATCGAGAAGTCTCCGCCTTGACCAGACAGGTGCTGGCGACCCGCCTGCGGGTCGTGCTGTTCCCCGCGCTCCTCGGTCCAAGTCAGCTCTTGATGTTCGGCCCCTGGACGGTGCATGCCACCAATCGGACCGAGTTCCTGGTGTCGTTCTGGAGCCTGGCTCCACGCTGGCTCTGGCTGCTGGGCCCCATCGCGGGTGGACTGGCGGCGCTCGGGATCGTCCTGCCGGAGCGATGGTTTACGCGCTACGTCGCCGCGCTCTGGGCTGTCGGCGTGCTGCTCTGGGTACAGGGCAACCTGCTGGTCGGCAACTACGGCTTGCTGGACGGTGCCGGACTCGACCTGGCGTCGCACGCCTGGCGGGCCCCGGCCGAGGCGGGGCTCTGGATCGGTGGAATCGGCTTGGCGACGTTGCTTGCCGGGGCGGTCATGCGGGCCGCCCCTCTGGCGAGCGCGCTCCTGATGGCGCTTCAGGCGGCCGTCCTGCTGCTGCCGGCGGCGGTCGCACCGGCGGTGGACCGGGCATCCACCCTGCCTACCACCTGGGAAGGGGACACCGACTGGCAGTTGCCGCCGGAGGGAATTTACGAGCTGTCGCGTACCCGCAACATCATCCACATCGTGCTCGACATGTTCCCGGCGCACGCGTTCGCGGGGATCGCCGCCGCAGACCGGCCCGCCTTCGACGACGACTGGTCCGGGTTCACCTTCTTCACGAATCACCTCGGCGCCTTCCCGACCACGAAGGCCAGCATGCCGGCGATGCTCACCGGAGCGGCCTATCGCAACGAGTCGCCGTTCTACGAGTTCAGGGCGCGCCGTGCGAACGACTCCGTCCTGCACGCGCTCGGGGAGCAGGGCTATCAGCTCCGCTGGGTGACCCCCCTGGGCGGCGACCGTCCGGCCCCGTCGCTGCCAGGGCTCGATGCGTCGGCCTGGTACCGCATCCCGTCGCCGTACGGGAGCCGGCGAGACTACCTTTCCGTCTCGGCGGCCCAGTTGCTCGACCTGTCGCTGTTCCGGCATGCGCCGCACGACCTGAAGGCCGGCGTCTACAACGACGGGCGGTGGCTGCTCCAGCCGCGCGTTGCAGCGCGGCTGGAGGTAGAGGCGGCTACGGAACGAGCCGCCGGGGACATCCGATTCCTGCGCGAGCTCGCGGGCCGGGTCACCCCGACGGGCGATGCCCCGGTGTACGCCCTGCTGCACGTGATCGCGCCGCACCCGCCGATCGTCGTCGATGCCGACTGCCGGTACCTCGGGGAGCACCTGCCGGTCACCGCGGCCAGCTTCGACGCGCAGGCGCGGTGCGCGTTGAGCGGTGTGCAGGCGCTGCTCGACAGACTCCGGGATCTCGATCTGTACGACCGCACCGCCGTCGTCGTCACGTCCGATCACGGATTGGCCGCATTGGCTTCCGACGACCACCCGCTGCACGGGGTACGCTCACCGGCCGGGCCGCTCGACCGGATCGCGACCGATGCCACGCCGCTGCTCGCAGTCAAGCCGTTCGGCGCGCGGGGACCGCTTCACACATCCGACGCGCCGACCGCGATCACCGACCTGCCGGCCACCCTGCTCGACCTCGCGGAGCTGCCGAATACGCTGCGCCGGGGCACTTCGGTGTTCGCCCTCGATCCGGCAGCGCCCCGCGAGCGTACCTACGCCCATTACGAGTGGGGCAGACGAAACGACTGGGCGAGTCCGTACTTCGACGTGCTCCACGTGTTCTCGGTCAACGGACGGGTGACCAATCCCGAAGCCTGGCGCTATCGAGAGGCGCTCTTCCAGCCGACCGACGATCGCGACGCACAACGCCGGGCGCATCGCGTCGGCCTGCATGCGGTCGAGGACGGACCGGCGGACCGGACCGGCCGTCGGGTCTACCGGACCGGCGACTACGCGGTCTTCTACGCAGCGCCCGACACCCGGCGCATCACGTTCGACGTGCGCAAGGAATCGGCGGCCCGGCCGCCACGGACGGTAACCGTACGCATCGACGGCGAGGTCGTCGGGGAACACCGCCTTGCGGACGAGGCCTGGCGCCCGCTCGCCTATCCCGTTGCGGCGCGCGGCGGGGACGACAGCCCTTTCTGCGTAGAGTTGCTGCTCAGCCCGGTCGGACGCGCCGGCGAGGGCGCCGACGGCGGGATGTTGCTCCGGGGCGACTTCTGACGCGGCGCGGGTCGGCCCGCCGGCCCGGTGTGACGGGTAGGTCGCGCGAGCCGGAGCGCAGCGCCGTGCGGGCCGAAGGATTTCGCCGGTGGCGGCGGGTCGAAGATGACTGATCCCGTCGGCCGTCACGGACGCCTGCCGATCGCCGCATAGTCCTGCTCGGCGAAGAGCAGGCCGTTCAATCGCTCGGCATGTTGATTGAAGGCCGTCGCCAGCTCCAGGACCGTCGCCCCCGCTGGGGTATCCCCTATCGTCGGGTCGACCGCGACCTGCTGCAGCTTCGCCACCTCGGGCAACGGCGATCGGTAAACGATCTCGATGTCTACGAAGCCGCCGGCGCGCAGCAGGTACTTCAAGGTCTCCGGGTGCACCGGGTGCCTGTGCGTGATATCCCGCACGTAGGCGCTGAAGAACGCCATCCAGCACGCGGGGTTGAGCGTTTCCACCACGATACGGGAATCCGGACGGAGGCTGCGGTGCGCCTCGGCCAGCAACCGCTGGAGATACGTGGCCTCGAGGTGCTCGACGACCTGACTCGAGAACAGCCCGCCGATCGACTCGTCGGCCAGCGTCCGCAGGTGCCCGAGCGCGTCGGCGCGGGTCGCGTCGAGTCCCTGTTCCCGGCACCGCTCGACCGCCTCGGCATTGCCGTCGACGCCGCGGGCGGTGATCCCGCCCTCGCGCAGCACGGACAGGAACTCGCCGCGGCCGCACCCGAGGTCCACCACGTCCGACGCGCCTTCGAAATACGACAGGTAGGCGCGCTGGTGCGCCATGATCTCCTCGCGCGACCCGCGGAAGGAGTCCTCGAAGCAGACGTACTTGTACGCGTCGAGATCGGGCTCGACCGGCCGGGGCGGCCCGGAGATGGCGGGCTCTGCCGCGGGCGAGGGCGCGCGGCAGAGCCGTTCGAGCTCGCGCTTCATCGAGTGCGTGCCGGCGGTGACGAGATCGACCGACTGGCGCAGGCCCTGCTGCTCCGCCGAGCGTTTCTCGACTTCGCTCTGAAGAGCCTCGATCTCGTTCCGAGTCTGGCGAGTCGACTCTGCAAGGCTCTCCATGTCCGCGGCCATATGGCCCAAATGATCCAGCCTCTGGCGGGTCGACTCCATGCCCGCAGCGATGCGATGGCCATGCACGGCCGCGGACTCCAGACGCATCCGGAACTCGTCTGTCACGCTGTCGAGCCCGGCGGTCAGGCTCTGTTCCAGTCGACCGATCTCGCGGCGGTCCTTCGTATCCACGTACAGCGTGATCTGCTGCAGGTACTGGATGAGCCGACTGTGAAAGGCGGCCAGCGCCTGCAGATGGGTGTCGAGGGCCGTGATGACGCCGGATACGGACGTCCGACCGGAGGTTTCACCCTGGTGATTCCGGTTGACGTGCTCGACGAGCGCCGCGTTGAATCGCTCCTGCCGCTCCAGGAACGGCCCGATCAGGTTCCACACGAACCGGCGCAGGCGGCCCCGCCACCCGGTACCCCAATCGATGTCTGCTTCGGACACGATGCGCCAGCTCGTGTTGAGCGGATGAATCTGAAAGTCGTCGAAGCCCGCCGGCGGCTCAGGTAGTACGGGCCGCTCCGGCAGGGCGCCGTCGAGCGCGGTGAGCGCTTCGTTGTAGAGGCGGTCGGACTCCTTGCGCAACCGCTCGAGACGCGCGAGTGCGTCTTCGGGTTCATGCATCGACGCCATGGATCCTAGTCGCTCCCGTCGCGGCGGAGAAAGTTCGGCAGTACGTCGAAGGGTTTCAGGATGTCCCGCGCCCGCTGGCCGCCGTCCTCATCGAGATGCGGGGGTGCCGCGGAACTGCCGGTCGGACGGGCGGCCGCGGCGGACATGACCCGTTCGTAGTCCTCCGCCAAGTGTTCCATCCGGAAGTTGGCCGCCCAGTACGCGCGGGCGGCCGCACCGAGCCGCTGCCGGAGATCGGGGTCGCGCGCCAGAACCGACATGGCTGCCGGAAGCACGTGCCCCTCATCGCAGATGTCGACGGCGACCGCGACCGGAGCGGGAGACGCTCCACCGTGCGCCTCCGGCGCCGATCGTGTCCAGGCGGCGGTGGCGGAGAGCACGGGAACATCCTGAGTGTGTGCGAGATCGGTGATGATCGTGGCCTTTCCGGCCGCGAGCGCGCGGAGCCACGTGGCGGAGGTCTCGCGCATCGTCGGCCACCGCAGACAGAGACAGACATCGGTGGCGGACAGGTATCGCGCCACGTCGGCGTCGTCGACGTAGCCGGCGACAGTCACCCGGTCTTCCAGACCGACCGCCCGCAGATCGGCGCGCACGTCGTAGTGGTCCACCGCGCTTCCGACCAGCAGCAGATGGGCGCTCTGCTCCTTGTCCGCCAGACCGGCCATCGCACGCAGAATCTGCGGCACGCGTTTCTCGCGTGTGACCCAGCCGAACGCGCCGAACACGACCGCCTCGGGCGGGAGCCCGTGTCTGGCGCGCACCATCGCCCGCGCCGTCCCGGCGTCCTCGGATACCGGATCGTCGATGCCCGGGCGGATCACCTCGATGTGCGCGTCGGGATAGCGACCGCGAAGCCGTGCGGCGAGCCACGGATTGTGGACCGCGGCGGTTCGGGCCGTCGAGACCGCCGCCCGTAGCATCGGCCATTGCAACCGGAGCGTGCGCGACACGCCGGCGATGACGAGCTCGGCCGCGGCGGCGTGCCGTGGATCCTCATAGGCGAACTCGGCCCGGTATCCTTCGACGTCGCCGCGCAACAGGAAGTAGTCACCGCGCGCCGCCTGCAGGTTGCCGTCGTGGATGACGACGAGTCCCGCGTAGCGGACCAGGTACGGCCACATGTAATTGTGGGCGGGGGAATTGCCGAGCTGGTAGACGATGAGATCGTAGGGGTCCCGCGCATGCCTCCAGACGATGTCATGGGCGCTGACAACACGCGCGGAACCGCGCGGAACGTGACTGCGCTCGGGTGTTTCGTCCGTGAACAGGTCGATCCGGTGCCGCCGCGCCATCCACGGCAGCAACGCGGCGGTGTACGAGGCGATGCCCGACTTTCTCGGCTCGACCGGTGCGAACAGAGCGATCCGCATGGCGCCTGTTATGTTCTCGTGCCGTGCACCGGCGCCGCCGCCGGGCCCTGACTCGGACGCGTCATCCGGAGACGAGCGCCTCGATCACGCCGTCCCAGGTGACGCCGGACGCCCGCTCGCGGCCGGCTTCTCCCAGCGCCTGCGCACGCGCCTCGTCGACGAACGTATTCAAGGCGGCTGCAAGTGCTTCTGCCTCGGGCTCGCAGACGACCCCGGAGACGTCGTGTTCGACGAACTCCAGCGGCCCTCCCGAATCGGTCGTCGTGACCACCGGCTTGGAGGCCAGGAAAGCTTCGAGCGTGACGTACCCGTAGTCCTCGTCGTAGGGAGGAAAGACGACGGCCCGCGCATTGGCGTACAGATCGACGAGCTCGTCGTCACCCACCCTCCCGCGGAACTCGACCCGGTGCGAAACGCCGGCGGCGGCGGCTTTTTGGCGCAGCCTGTCCTCGTCCGGACCCTCGCCGGCGACTACGAGACGAAGCGACTCGTGGACGTGCGGCATCGCCTCGATGGCCAGATCGACTCGTTTCATGAGATTGAGGCGTCCGACGGAAAGCACGTAGGACCCGTACGAATCGTTGCGGAGGCGGCCCGTCAAACTCGGCGGATGGTACAACGCCTGGGCCTGCAACCCATTGAACCGCTGCAGCCGCGTGGCCGTCTTCGCCGAAATCGAGTAGCGGCGCCGGCATTCGCCGAGCATCTCGCGGTCGAGCGCGTGGAGACGCTGCCGGAGCCCTACGTCCAGATCGACGTGCGTGAAATTACTGTACTCGGTGCCGCACAGATCGTACGCGGCCCGGTGCTGGTGCATGAGCCAAGCGACCTTGTTCGGATGGCGCACGAAGTACGTCGGAAACTTGGTGCAGATGACGACGTCGACGGGCTTTTCGGCGCTCTCGGTCAGATCCAGGAGCCGCCATGCCGCGGCGTGCGCCAGGATCTCTTCCTTCGGATACCATTTGAACGGAACGGAAACCAGATCGGTCTCGTATCCCCCGGCGCGCAGACGGTCGACCAGCTCCCGCACCAGAGACTCCGCGCCACCGGTCACGAAGGGCACCTGAGTCTCGCACACGAGAACGGTTCGCACGGCCATCTGCTGTACACCGAACGCCCACGCTGCCCTCTCAATCGGCGGGAGGCCCGTGGCCGCGGTGATGATACACGATTCGGCGCCGGCCGCCGGTCGCGGCCGGCCTTGAACCGTGACGGGTTCCCGCCTTTACGCCGACCAGGAAAACCGGCATGATGCGGGCGTGCGCAGCTTCCCTCCCGACGCCCCGCGAATCGCGCGGCGCATCGTCACCCTTCTCGCCGCCGCGCTCTTTCTGCCGACCGGCGTCGCGTCCGCGGACGACGACGAGCCCGGCCTCGGCCCGCCGCCGCTGTACGACGAGTTGCGCGAGGCGGTGCCCGAGCCGGCCGGACACGTCCGCGGCGGGCGGCTGTGGATCGACCGCTTCGAGTTCGAGCTGGAGCGCGGCGATCTCTTTCTGACGCCGCCGGTCGGCGATCACGCGCACGCCGCGGTGTTTCTCGGCCGCGGCACCGTGCGCGCGTGGCCGCCGGACGGCGTGGAGCACCAGCAACTCCGGAAGCTGATCGACGAGGACCGCCTCGAGGAAGAGTTCGAGCGGTTCGTCTTCTGGTTCACCGGCGACCTCGACGAACGGCTGCGGGCGCTGGTGACCGATCCGCCGGCGCGCGGCGGGCGGGGCGGGCGCGCGGCGCGGCGGCAGCGCGACCGGGCGGTGGACCTGCTCGAGGACCGCCGGGAGTCGCTGCTGGAAGACCGCCTCCGCAATCCGGACGCCCGCGTTGCGCTCGACCGCTGGCGCGCGGCGGCGGGGCTGGCCGCGCCCGCCGACCGCCCCTACTTCTTCGCCGAGCTGGACGGCCGCGAGCACGACTGGTTCTCCATCGAGATCGAGCCGCGCGACCTGGAGGAGGTCACGATCGGCAAGTTCGATCGGCGCCGCAAGCTGCTCGACGTCTGGATGGGCTTCCACGCCCTCGACGAGTTCGCGCCGGCGTTGGTCGAGCCGACGCTCGGTCGTTTCCCCCGCGATCCGGAGACCGCCGGGCCCGTCCATCCCGACGCCGAGCGGGACGACGACGAGTGGAGCTTCCGCGATTACGGCCTGTCGCCCCGCTATCTCGTCCCCGACGAAGAGCGCTGGTACCCGCGGATGGGGGTCTCCCGCACCGACGTCGACATGGCCATCGAGAGCAACGGCGACGTCCGCGCGAGCGTGGCGCTGGTGATGGAGCCGCGGGTGCCGCTGGCCGCGTTCCGCCTGACCATCTCGCCGTTCGCCGACGTCACCGACGTGCGCTGGCGGATGGACCTGCCGCCGGACGTCGACGACGCGACGCGCGTGGCGCTGCTCGCCCCGGACCGTGCGCCGCCGGAGCAGGTGGCGGAACGCGACCCGGACGACGCGGACGACGGGCCGCCCGGCCCGGACGAACCGGCCCCCATCGCCGGCGAGCAGCTCCACTACGTGCAGGCGACCCACGACCGGCGCTTCTCCGAGGACCTGCACGACCCGTGGCTTACCGTGCTGCTGCCGCGCCCGGTGGCCGCCGGCGAGCGCTTCGTGCTGGAGATCGCCTACGAGGCGGAGCTGATCGAGCGGCTGCGCGACGCCTCCGGGTACCTGCTGAAGGACACCGGCCTGTGGGTCCCGCGCCATCCGGACAACCGGCGGCGGCGCTTCGACCTGACGTTCCGGGTGCCCGAGCGCTTCCGGATCGCGAGCGGCGGCGCGTTGCTGGACGAACGCGTCGAGGACGACACCCGCATCATGCGCTGGGTGACGAACCGGCCGGTCCGCGGCACGATGTCGTTCCACATGGGGCGGTTCGAGGTGGACGAGGTGACGCGCGAGGGCCTGCCTCCCATCGCCGTGTACGCCGACCGCAACCACGTCGGCTTCGCGCCCGGCAACCGCGAGAAGACGCTCGACGACCTGATCGGGTCGCTGCGGACCTACATCGACTACTTCGGACCCTATCCGTTCGATTCGCTGGCCGTCACCGAGACGCGGAGCAGCGGCGGGCAGGCGTTTCCCGGACTGGTTCTGCTGACCTTCCACGTGTTCGGCGCGCTGCACACGGGAGAGTCCGAGCTGTTCCGCGCCCACGAGGTCGCCCACCAGTGGTGGGGCGCCGGCGCCGACTGGGAGTCGTACCGCGACCAGTGGATCACGGAGGGCTTCGCCAACTACTCGGCCGCGCTCTACGTGCTGTCGGGACTCGGCGAGGAGGACCAGTTCCGGGACATGCTCGACGCGTGGCGGCTGGACGCCCTCGGCGAGGTCAACGTCGGCCAGGGCTTCGGCAAGCGCTACGGCTTCGTGCCGGCGGTGGTCCGCGAGAGCGACGGCAACGAGTCGGGAGCGCTGGTGGTCGGCTTCCGGCTGCGCACCACCGACACGCCGTTCGACTACCGCCTGATCGTCTACGAGAAGGGCGCGTTCGTCCTGCACATGCTCCGCATGCTCCTGATGGACCTCGAGACCGGCGACGACGGGCGCTTCCGCGACCTGATGCGCGGGTTCATGGACGCTTACGTCGGCGGCGTCACGAACACCCGCGCGTTCGAGGCGGCGGTCACCGAGGCCTTCGGCGAGCCGATGGACTGGTTCTTCGACCAGTGGGTCTACGGCGTCGACGTGCCCACCTACCGCCCCGACCTGGAGGTCTCGCCGTTGCGCGACGCGCGGGAGCCGTTCGTGCTGCACGGCCGCGTGCGGCAGGAGGACGTGCCGCCCGGCTTCCGGAGCTCGGTCCCCATCCGACTGGAGTTCCGCGACCGCGACCCGATAGTCCGGCGGATCCTGATCGACCGGCCGGAGGTCGACGTGGAGATCCCGATCCCCGCCGAGCCGACCCGCATCGAGTTCAACTACCTGCACGGAGTCCTCGCCCGCGTCCGCTAGCGCCCACCCTGCGTGGCGCCGAGAGCGGTGGGGTACAATGAATTTCCCGCGCCGCCGGCATACGGATCCTGCGACGGGCATCCGCGATGCGTGACAAACGAGAGATACGCACCTACATCGACGCGCACCGGCATCGCCGGCAGAGCAACAAGGTGCTGCACGGGCATCCGTCCCCCGTCTTCTGGCTGGATCGGGACGTCTCCGTGCCGGCCGTCATGCATGACCGGCGGCGCGCGGCGCGCGAGGTCCGCAAGCGGATAAACCTCTACGTCGGCACCCCCTACTGCCTGCCGACGGACCCGGGACGCTGCGGTTTCTGCCTGTTCCCCACCGAGGTCTACCGCGACCGGCAGCAGCTCGACACCTACCTCGACTACCTGGCGCGCGAAGGGGAGATGTTCCGCCCGCACCTCGAGGGCGCCGAGCTGGCGAGCATCTACTTCGGCGGCGGTACGTCGAATCTCTACAAGGCCGACCAGTACGCGGCGCTCATGAACATCGTCCGCGGCGTCTTCGACGTGCCGCCCGATATCGAGGTGACGCTGGAGGGCATTCCGCAGACGTTCAGCCACGAAAAGCTGGCCGCCATGCAGGCCTGCGGGATCAACCGCATCAGCATGGGCGCGCAGCAGCTCGACGACGAGCTGATCAAGGCGAGCGGGCGCAAGCAGACCGCCGCCCAGGTGTTCCGGACGCTCGATTCCTGCCGGGCGCTCGGCCTGCCGGTGAGCGTCGACCTGATCTTCGGCTGGCCGAACCAGACGACCGACCACATGCTGCGCGACCTGCAGGCGCTGGTCGAGGCCGGTCTCACGCACATTACGCACTACGAGCTGAACGTGGCGGGGCGCACCGACTTCGCACGCAACCGCCGCGACGAGCTGCCTTCGACCGAGCGCAACCTGGAGATGTACCGCATCGGCCGCGACTACCTGGTGTCCGAGGGGTTCACGCAGGTGACCCCCTACGACTTCCAGCGCAACGGCCCGCTGCAGAGCAGCTATCTCTACGAGGAGCTGTTCCGCAAGCCGTTCCGCGAAGACGACGGACAGCTCGTGGGCTACGACGCCTGGGGCTGGGGATTCGCCGGCATTTCGTTCTTCTTCGGCACGCCCCGGAATCCGGGCTGGGCCTACATCAACCAGACCCGCGTGGACGACTACTTCCGGGACCTGGACGCCGGCCGGTTCCCCGTGATGCGGGGCTTCCACTACTCGGAGTCCGACCTCCGGCTCCACCTCCTGTTCCAGGAGCTCCAGAGCCTGGAGGTCGATCGCCGGCGCTACCTGACGCTGGTCGGCAGGGACGCGGTGGCGGAGCACCGTCCGGTGTGGGACGCGCTGGCCGACCTGGGGTGGGCGACGGTCGACGAGGACCTGATCGCCATCGAGGGAGACGGCGCCTTCTACCTGCCGCTGATCCAGAACGCGCTGGCCCACGACCGGCTGGACGCGATGCGCAGGGAACGGCGGACCACCGCGGACGTCGCCGTCATGCCGGCGGCCCGCGCCAGTTGACGCCCGGCCTCGGCGGGCAGGGGACGCGCGGCGCCCCGCGAGAGGCCCGCGGCGCCAGCGACCGCCGCGCGCACGCCGTCGTCAACCGGCCGGTGCGCCGCCCGACTCCACCGCCGCCGCTACCGCCAGCGTCCGCCGCGCCGACGCGATGACGGGCCGCTCGATCAGCTTGCCGTCGACCAGCAGCACCCCGCCCCGGTTGCGGTCGTAGGCCTCGACGATGCGCCGCGCCCAGGCCACCTCCGCCGCCGCCGGCGAGAACGCCGCCTGGATCACCGCGACCTGCGTCGGGTGGATGGCGGCCTTGCCGTCGAAGCCGAGCCCGCGGGTGCGGCGGCTCTCGGCGGCCAGCCCGTCGAGGGCGGGGACGTCCATGAACGGCGAGTCGAGCGCGCTGGCGCCGACGAGGGCGGCGGCGACCACCACGCGCGAGCGCGCGTAGAGGGCGGCGTCCCAGCTCACCTCGCACCCGACGTCGGCCGCGAAGTCGATGGCGCCGAAGAAGACCGCGGACACGGTGGGCGCCGCGGCGGCGATCGCCGCGGCGGCGGCCACGCCGCGCGCCGTCTCCACCATCACGATGAGGGGCAGGTCGGGCAGGGCGTCGCCGAGCGCCCGCGCCACGCCGCGGATCTCCTCCGGACCCTCGCACTTCGGCAGCATCAGCGCGTCGGGGCGGATGCCGGATTGCCGCACCGCCTCCAGGTCGCGCTGTCCGAGGTCGGTCTTCGGGTCGTTGATGCGCAGGCTGACCTCGGCGCGCACCGGCTCGCGGCCTGCGAACAGGGCCAGCGCCCGGTCCCGCGCCTCGTCCTTGGCGTCGAACGAGACGCCGTCCTCCAGGTCGATGCAGACCGCGTCGGCCCCGGTCGCCAACGCCTTGGGATAACGGTCGGGGCGGACCGCCGGAACGAACAGCAGGCTGCGCCGCACGCGGAATGCCGGCTTCTCGGGCATCGCGTCAGGCCGGCTGCGGTTCCGCGGACCCGACGGCGAGCCGGGCGGCGAGATCGCGCACCGACGCCGCCGTGTCGAGCGTCCGCAGGAAGTCGAGCGCCGCGGCCGCCGCTTCCGCGGGCGCCGCGCGCCGGGCGCAGGTGGCGAACTTGCCGTCCAGCTCGTCCCGCGACGCCGGCCGGGCGGGATAGCCGCGCGCCCCGCGGACGAAACGCTCCAGCGTGCGCCCGCCGGCCAGACGCACCGTCACGCGCGCCTCGGTGAGCGGCGGCGACTCGCGGCCGAGGCGATCGTCGGCCCGCATGGTGACGAGCGGGACGAGCCGCGCCACCGCCGGCGCCCGCATGGCGTCTCGCTCGAAGGTGTCGATGCCGACCCGACCCGCCGCCAGCGCGGCGGCGGCGCAGTAATGCAGGCTGAACTTGCCCTCGAGTCCGGTCGCCGGCCGGTCGTGGATCAGCACCGTCGGGGTCACCGGATCGACGTCGATCTCCACGGCTTCGACCGCGGCCGGGTCGATGCCGTGCTCCCGCCGCAGGTCGATCAGCGTATCGATGGTCGGGTGGGTCGCCGCGCACGACGGGTAGAGCTTGACGGTGATGCCGCCCTCGACGATCTCCCAGCGGCGGCCGAGCGGATCGATGGCCTTCTGGGCGTCCCGGCCGGCGCTCCCCATGGCGACCAGGAACCCCTGCGGGCCGTCGATGGCGTGCGCCGACGCGGTGAACGCCTCGCGCGCGAGGAGCGCGGCCAGCACGCCGTTGCGGGCCGCCAGCCCGCCCTGCAGCGGCTTGACCATCGTCCCGAAGTTCTCCTTCAGGCCGCACGCCTCGGACGCCGCGATGGACAGCGCCCGCCCCGTCGTCTCCGCGTCCAGCCCCAGGACGCGGGCGGCGGCGGCGGCGGCCCCGATGGCGCCGATGGTCGAGGTGCAGTGCCAGCCCTGCTCGTAGTGGGCGGGGTTCATCACGACGCCGAGGGCGCATTCCACCTCGAAGCCGACGACGTAGGCGTCCAGCAGCTCCCGGCCGGAAGCGCCGGCCGCCTCGCCCGCGGCCAGGCCGGCGGCGACGAGCGGCGCGCTCGGATGCGCCAGCGACACCCAGCACATGTCGTCGAAGTCGAGCGCGTGGGCGGCCGTGCCGTTGGCCAGCGCGGCCCAGGTCGGGCCGGCGGTCAGGTCCGTCCCGAGGACGCTGCACGCGCCGGGGCCGGCGTCCGCCCGCGCCACCCGCTGCACGATGCGGGCGGCCGGCTCGCCGGCGCCCGCCAGGGCGACGCCGACGGTGTCCTGCACGGCGTCCCGCGCCGCGGCGCGGGCGGCGGCGGGAACGTCGGCCGACGAGACGAACTCGGCGAATCGGGAGATGGCGGTCATCGCTGCGGTCTCCAACGGGATGCGGACCCGGCCGGCCGCGGGTCCTGGCCTGCCGGCTTGCGCGGCTCGCCGCCGCAGGCGGCCGCCGCGGTGATTGCGGTCAGCGCGAGCACCCACTGAAGGTCATGCCTTCACCTCCGGACGCGCGCCGGCGTATTCCGGCACGTGGCCGCGCCGGTAGACCATGAAGGTCCGCTTGTAGGTGATGACGACGGTGCCGTCCTGCTTGAAGCCGCGCGTCCTCACGGTCACGATGCCGACGTTGGGCCGCGACTTCGACTCGCGCTTGTCCAGCACCTCGCTCTCCGAGTAGATCGTGTCGCCCTCGAAGACCGGGGCGGGCAGCCGCACCTCGTCCCACCCGAGGTTGGCCATCACGTTGACGGACAGGTCCATCGTCGACTGGCCGGTGACCAGGGCCAGGGTGAACGTGGAGTCGACGAGCCGCTGGCCGAACTCCGTCTTCTCGGCGTAGGCCGAGTCGAAGTGGATCTTGTTGACGTTCTGCGACAGCAGCGTGAACCAGACGTTGTCGGCCGCGAGCACGGTCCGGCCGAGGGGGTGCTTGTAGACGTCGCCGACCTCGAAGTCCTCGTAGACCCGGCCGGTCCAACCTTCCTTGACGGGCATTTGCGATCTCTCCTGAACAGCGGCGCTCCCGCGACGGATCCGCGGGCGCCCGAACGAGAGATTGTAAATCAGCAGCCTGCATCAGCCGCCGAGAGCACTGACTACCGCTTCCGGATTCCGGTCGATGACGGTCAACAGAACGCGGGCGGCGCGATCCGGCACGCGACGACCTTGTTCCCAATCCTGAACCGCCCGCGCGTCGAGTCCGAAGCGGTCAGCGAACTGCCGGCGGCTCAGCTTCATTCGACGGCGAAGCGCGATGATCCGCTCGGCGGTCGGATCGTCGACGATACGACACGGCAACTCGACCTCGCCGCGAACATGGGCCAGAACCTCACCCAGCGCGTCCTCGATCTCTCGCCCCCTGGCAGTTCGATCCGTCATCCCTCATCACCCTTCCCTCTTGATCGCGGCAACCAGCCGGGTCAGGGCCTTCCTGTCTGACGGACTCAGGTCTTCCCGATCCGCTTTGGCGTAGGCTGTCAACATGTACAGGGCCTCCGGGTCAGCGTGGTAGAAATAGATGGTTCGGATGCCGCCCCGCTTGCCGCGACCGGACCCCGCCCAACGCAACTTGCGCACCCCTCCTGTGCCTCGGATGAGCGGCGCTCCGGCAGGATCCGCGACGATTGTGGCTTCCATCGCCTCACGCACCGAAGCCGGGATCAGCTTGCGGATGGCACGCTCGTACGTCCTGGTGGCGAACACCCTCACGGACTGCCAAGTATGCGGCATTGCCGCACCAAGAGCAAGGCCGACGCCACGTCAGACGATGCCGGCGGCCCGCCAGGCGGCGACCGTGTCCGGGGCGTAGCCGAGCTCGGTCAGAATCGCCGCCGTATGCTCGCCGACCTCGGGGATGGCGTCCATGCGGGACGCCGCGCCGTCGAGCGTGGCCGGCGGCAGGGTCATCCGGAGCGGGCCGGCGCTGGACGGCACCTCGCGCCAGCGATCGCGGGCGCGGAGCTGCGGATGCCCGGCGAGCTGCGCGACGGAGTTCATCCGGCCGTTGGCGATCTGCGCCGCGTCGAGGCGGGCCACGATTGCCTCGGCGGTGAGTGCAGCGAAGACCTCGTGGATGGCGGTCTCGAGGGCCTCGCGGTTCGCCACCCGCTTCGCGTTGGCGTCGAAGCGCGAATCGGTGGCCAGCTCCGGCCGCTCCAGCACCTCGGCGCAGAAGCGCACCCACTCCCGCTCGTTCTGCAGCCCGAGGAACACCGTCTCCCCGTCGGCCCCCTCGAACGGGCCGTAGGGTGCGATGGCGGCGTGCCGGGCGCCGCTGCGGGGCGGCGGCGTGCCGCCGTACAGCGTGTAGTAGAGGGGAAAGCCCATCCACTCGCCGAGCGCCTCCAGCATCGAGACCTCGATGGCGGCCCCTTCCCCGCTCCGCTCGCGGCGGAACAGCGCGGTCAGCACGCCGGAGTAGGCGTACATGCCGGCCGCGATGTCGGCCACCGAGATGGACGACTTCACCACCTCGTCCGCGGTGCCGGTGATCGACACCAGTCCCGCCTCGGCCTGCACCAGCAGGTCGTAGGCCTTCTTGTCGCGGTAGGGCCCGCTGGCTCCGTAGCCGGAGACGTTGCAGACGATGAGCCGGGGGCGGCGGGCACGCAGGGTGCCGGCGTCGAGCCCGAGACGGTCCGCCGCGCCCGGCGCGAGGTTCTGCACGAAGACGTCGGCCCCGTCGATCAGCCGCGCCACCACCTCGCGCGCCTCGGGCCGCTTCAGGTCGAGGGTCAGCGACTCCTTCGACCGGTTGAGCCAGACGAAGTGGCTCGACAGCCCCTTGACCGTCGCGTCGTAACCGCGGGCGAAGTCGCCCACCACCGGACGCTCCACCTTGATCACCCGCGCACCGAGGTCGGCGAGCTGCCGGGTGGCGAACGGCGCCGCGACGGCCTGCTCCAGGGTGACCACCGTCACCCCGTCGAGGGGCCGGCGCGACCCAGCGGGATCCGGCGCGCCCGGCGGCGTCATCAGAAGGAGCGCGGCAGGCCGAGCACGTGCTCGGCGATGTAGGAGAGGATGAGGTTCGTCGAGATCGGCGCCACCTGGTAGAGCCGGGTCTCGCGGAACTTCCGCTCGATGTCGTAGTCCTCGGCGAAGCCGAAGCCGCCGAACGTCTGCAGCGCCACGTTGGCCGCCTCCCACGAGGCGTCGGCCGCGAGCAGCTTGGCCATGTTGGCCTCGGCCCCGCACGGCTTCCCGGCGTCGAACAGCTCGGCCGCGCGCACCCGCATCAGGTCCGCCGCCTCCACGTTGACGTGGGCGCGGGCGATCGGGAACTGCACGCCCTGGTTCTTGCCGATCGGGCGGTTGAAGACGACCCGCTCGTTGGCGTATTTCACGGCCCGCTCGATGAACCAGCGGCCGTCGCCGACGCACTCGGCGGCAATCAGGATGCGCTCGGCATTCAACCCGTCGAGCAGGTAGCGGAAGCCGCGCCCCTCCTCGCCGATGCGGTTCTCGGCCGGCACCTCGAGGTTGTCGAAGAACACCTCGGTGGTGGCGTGGTTCATCATCGCGCGAAGCGGCCGGATGGTGACGCCGTTGCCGACGGCACTGCGCAGATCGACGAGGAACACGGACAGCCCGTCCGTCTTCTTCGCGACCTCCTCGCGCGGCGTCGTGCGTGCGATCAGCAGCATCAGGTCGGAGTACTCCGTGCGGGAGATCCACACCTTCTGGCCGTTGACGACGTAGCGGTCGCCGGCGCGCACCGCCATGGTCTGGAGCTGCGTGGTGTCGGTGCCGGTGGTCGGCTCGGTCACCCCGAACGCCTGCAGCCGCAGCTCGCCGCTCGCGATCTTCGGCAGGTACTCGCGCTTCTGCTCCTCGGATCCGTGCCGCAGCAGCGTGCCCATGATGTACATCTGGGCGTGGCACGCCGCGGAGTTGCCGCCCGATCGGTTGACCTCTTCCAGGATGATCGCCGCCTCGGTGATCCCCAGCCCCGAGCCGCCGTACTGCTCGGGTATCAGCGCCGCCAGATAGCCGGCCTCGGTGAGCGTCTGGACGAACTCCGCCGGATAGGCTTCCTCGCGATCGAGGTCCCGCCAGTAGGTATCCGGAAACCGCCGGCACAGCTCGCCGACGGCGCTTCGCAGGTCCTGGTGCAGCTCGACGTCGGGTACGGTCACGGTCCTCCTTCGTGCTGGGCACATTCTCGCGCCCCGGCCGCGCCGAAGGCAAACGGCCGGCGGCACGCTCGACGATGGACGCCCCCCCGCCCGTAGTGGATTCCTCACCCCGACAGTCCCGGACGCACCCGCGGAGACGCTCCGGGCCTCTGCTACAATCGGGGCGGCATGCTGACACGCATCCACATCGACAATTACAAGTGCCTGACCAACTTCGACCTGCGCCTCGATAACCTCACGCTGCTCGCCGGAGCGAATGGCTGCGGCAAGTCGGCCATATTCGAGGTGATGGACAAGCTGCGCGAATTCGCGCGCGACACGCAGGTCGATAAGCTGTTTCTCGCGGACGACCTCACCAGATGGACGACGAAGAGAGAGCAACGCTTCGAGCTGGAGTTCTCGACGGACGGCGGAGTATTCATATACAAGCTGAGTATCGAGCACAAGACGGACAGGAAAAGGGACGCCGAAATCAAGAGCGAACACCTTTTGTACGGTGGCAAGCCGGTATTGTCGCATTCCGATCGGGAGTTGAAGCTCTACCGCGACGACGGCAAGGAGTCTACCTATCCCTTTGGCCGGTTCCGTTCCGCACTGGCGACGGAGGTCGATGAACGCCTTCACTCGCGTCTGCGTCGATTCCGTGACCATTTGTGTCGGTTTCAAACGCTCTCGCTGGCGCCAAGCCTGATTGACAGTGGATCCAAGGTCGAATCCGACGTGCTTGCTCGCGACGGCGCGAACTTCGCCGCCTGGTACCGCGGCCAGATGCTGAACGATCCGCAACAGCTTCAGACCGTGACAGAACGCCTTTCGGAAGTCCTTCCCGGGTTCGCCGGCCTGAAGCTGTCGGCAAGAACCGGTGACTATCGCGAGCTTCTGGCCACGTTCTCGTCGGAAGGTGACGGCACCTCCCGCGCGTATCGTTTCGATCAGCTTTCAGACGGACAGCGGGCTCTACTCGTACTGTATTCGCTCGTTTTCGAGACGATACCCGATACGGGGTCCCCGGGTGGTTCCACCGACATCTCACGCACCCTGTTTCTCGACGAGCCGGACAACTACGTGACGCTGCCCGAGCTGCAACCATGGCTTGCCGAGCTCGAAGACGGCGCTGGGGATACACTGCCCCAAGTGGTACTGATCTCGCATCACCCCGAGGCTATAGACTTCCTGGCCCGCAACACAGTTTGGCTCGCCCGTGAGCCCGAGAGCCACACGCGCGTTGTAAAGCCCAAGAACGACACCAGCCTGCAAATGTCCGAAGTGTACGCGCGAGGATGGGCTCCATGAAACGCGCGCAGGTCACGCACGACGCGGACCACAGAGCCGGCAATCGGGCTTTGCGTCCGTTCCTGAAGTGGGCCGGCGGCAAGCGGCAGCTCCTTCCCGCACTTCGCGAGTTCTACCCCGGCAAGTTCAAGACGTACCACGAGCCGTTTCTCGGGAGCGGCGCCGTCTTCTTCGACCTCGCCGAGAGCGGCGCGCTGCAGCGCGGCAGGGTCAGGCTCACCGACGTCAACGCCGACCTGATCGGCTGCTGCCTCCGCCTGCGCGACGAGCCGCACGCGGTGATCCGACATCTCCGGCAACTCGAGGCGGGCTATGCCGCGGCGCCGGAGGAACACTACTATCGCATCCGGGACGAGGTCTTCAACCCGGCGCGCGCAGCCATTACGAACGGTCGTCACCCGCGGCCGGAGGCGTACTCGCCCGAGCTCGCCGGGATGCTCATCTACCTCAACCGCACCGGCTACAACGGTCTTTTCCGTCTGAACTCGAGTGGGCTTTTCAACGTCCCCCGCGGTAGGTACAAGAACCCCAGGATCTGCGACGAGGAGAACCTCCGGCGGGTATCCTCCACACTGTCGGAACTCTCCGTGAAGATAGAACTCCTCCGGTTCGAGACCGTCGTGAAATCGGCGCGGAAAGGCGACTTCGTCTATTTCGATCCGCCGTACGCTCCCCTGAGTGCAACCGCGCACTTTACGTCCTACACGTCGGATGGATTCGACACCGAGGATCAGCGCGAGCTTCAGCGGGTAGTGTTCGAGCTGGTGCGCAAGGGATGCCATGTGGTGCTCAGCAACTCGACGGCGCCGGAGATCAAGGAGCTGTACACGGACAACGCGGTAGCAGAGAGGCTCCACATCAAGGCGCACACCGTGCCGGCGCGCCGCGCCATCAACTCCAACGCGTCTCGCCGAGGGCACGTCGACGAGTACATCATCACGAATGTGCCGAGACGGGCGGTATAGATGGCCGGCGGGCGCACGGCCATAGCGAGCGGCACGGATCTCGAACGAGAGGTGGCGAGCCTCGCCGAACGGCTCGGACTTCGCGTCGGCAGCCAGATCAGGGTCGGCCGGAGACTATGGGGAGCTGAACGCCGTATCGACCTGGTCCTGCGCTACGGGGACTCCGGTCGGAGCCTCGGCATCGAATGCAAGTACCAGGGGGTCGGCGGCTCCGCGGAGGAGAAGATCCCGGCGACGATCCAGGACATCGCGGCGTGGCCCATTCCGGGCATCGTCGTTTTCGCCGGACACGGATTCTCCGACAACATGCGCGCCTATCTGCATTCCACGGGCAA
This sequence comes from Acidobacteriota bacterium, assembly GCA_009861545.1. Classification (NCBI taxonomy): domain Bacteria; kingdom Pseudomonadati; phylum Acidobacteriota; species Acidobacteriota bacterium. Next base: position 42,650 of record VXME01000026.1, read on the forward strand.
GGCCGTGGCCCATGAGGACCTGCGAGGATGGCTGACACTCTTCTTCGGTCTGCCGGACGACTGATCCGACCGGGCGAGGGCGACGCGGCGGCGGGGGTGACCCTCGGCTCCGAACGGCTCCTCGCCTCCGGCATGCTGACCGGCTGGCGCGTCGGCGTCGTCTCGAACCCCGCGTCGGTCGACGGTGCGTTTCGCCACATCGTGGACCGCATCGCCGCGGAGCCGGGCGTGACGCTGGCCGCGCTGTTCGGCCCGCAGCACGGCTTTCATGCCGACGTGCAGGACAACATGGTGGAGACCGCCCACGCGCGACACCCGCGACTGGGCGTGCCGATCCACTCGCTCTACAGCGACACGCGGGAGCCGACGGCGGAGATGCTCGACGGGCTCGACCTGCTGGTCATCGACCTGCAGGACGTCGGGACGCGCGTCTACACGTACATCTACACGCTGGCCAACTGCCTGCGGGCGGCGCAGCGGTGCGGGTTGCCGGTAGTGGTGTGCGACCGGCCCAACCCGATCGGCGGCGAGGCGGTGGAGGGACCGGTCCTCGACCCCGCGTTCGCCTCCTTCGTCGGGCAGTTCCCGATCCCCCTGCGCCACGGCATGACGATCGGCGAGCTGGCGAGGCTGTTCAACGACCGGTTCGGCATCGGGGCCGACCTGCGGATCATGCCGCTCGACGGCTGGTCGCGCGCGATGCACCACGACGAGGCCGGCGCCCCCTGGGTCATCCCGTCACCGAACCTGCCGACCCTCGACAGCGCGCTGGTGTACCCGGGGATGGTGCTGCTGGAAGGGACGCTCCTGTCGGAGGGCCGCGGCACCACGCGGCCGTTCGAGCTGGTGGGCGCGCCGGGGATCGATCCGGAGGGACTGGCCGGATCCCTGAACGGGCTCGGCCTGCCCGGCGTACACTTCCGGCCGGCGACCTTCGAACCGACCTTTCAGAAGCACGCCGGACGGCCCTGCGGCGGCTGCCAGATCCACGTGACCGACCGGCGCACGTTCCGCCCCGTGCTGGCCGCGGTCGCGGTGATCGCGGCGGGCCGGGAAGCGCTCGGAGACGGTTTCGGCTGGCGCGAGCCGCCGTACGAGTACGAGCACGACCGAATGCCGATCGACATCCTGGCCGGCTCGGCCGCGCTGCGGCGCGAGGTCGACGCCGGCCGCGCCGCCGCCGAAATCGCCTCGGGCTGGGAAGGCGCCGTCGAGGCGTTCGAGGCGATCCGGCGGGACTTCCTCCTGTACTGAGCCGGCCGTCCGTCCGGCTCCGCGGGGCAGTGTCCTAGTTTGAAATCTAGGCGGAAGTTTCAGCGGTCGTTTTCCCGGAACCCATAGATTCTAAAGGCTTT
>VXME01000027.1 GCA_009861545.1 Acidobacteriota bacterium
TATCTCACCCCCCCTCCCTCTCCCCCCCTGTGCTTTTTGTGTGGGGGGCTGTTTTTTGTTTAAACCACCCCCCCCCGCCCCGCCTCGGCGCCCCCCCCCCCCCCCCCCCGCGGCCCTGGTGGCCGCGGGCGACAACCGCCATACGCTGTGGCGCACGCCGTCCGGCGCGGCGACGTCCAGCAGGGGCGCCTCGGCTGCGCCCTCGTCCACCGCGGCGTCCAGCTCCGCGGTCGCCCGGTAGGCCAGGAACACGATGCCCGTCTGCGCTCGCAACGCCACCATGTGCCGCGTCCGGTCGTCCTCCTTGTCGCGGCGCGTTCGCTCGTGGCGCTTGATGACGTCGCGGTCGTACTCGTCGAGCGAGAAGCAGCCGGCCAGCCCGATCTGCTCGTGCTCCCCCGCCTGCATGCGGTAGAGGTACAGCGCCGGTGCCGGGTCGACGACGAGCGGCGCCCGCTCGGCCAGGGTCTTCAGGTTGCGGGCCGCCCGCTCGTAGACGGCCGGGCCGTACGGATCGGCACCGTCCGGCAGATCGATCTCCGCGCGCGACACGTGGAGAAAGCTGAGCGGGTTGTCCGCAGCCAGCCGCCGCGCCTCGCGGATCGACACGACGTCGTAGGGGACGGCGGCGACGGCCGCGGCGGCTGCCGGCGCCGGGCGCAGTGCGCGGAACGGGCGGATGATGGCCAAGGCGGACGGTTCGCTAGTTGGCGGCCACGGAGGCCAACGGCGCTATGGTCGGTGCAGACCCGAGCCGGGCGAGCGCCTCGTCCCGCACCGCCTCGAACGCCTCGCGATGCGCATCCGGCACGGGATCGCCGGGCGGCAGGTTGCGGTGCTCGAGAAGCGGATTGACGAACACGCCGTTCTTCCGCATCCGGTAGTCGAGGTGCGGGCCGGTCGACAGCCCCGTCGAGCCGACCTTCCCGATCTCCTGGCCCTGAAACACGCGCCGGCCGCGGCGGATGCCGCTGCCGAACGCGGAGAGATGCAGGTAGTACGTCTCGTAGCCGTTGGTGTGGCGCAACCGCACCATGTTGCCGGACCCGCCGCTACGCCCGGCCGAGACGACCGTTCCGGTGGCCACGGCGATGACCGGGGTGCCGGTAGGCGCGCCGTAGTCGACGCCGAGATGGGGCCGCACGCCGCCGAGGATCGGATGCACGCGCCGGTAGGAGAACCGTGACGTGATCCGTGGCTCGAACCGGAACGGCGAGCGCAGAAACAGCCGCTTCATCGAGCGGCCGTCGGCGTCGAAATACTGCGCCTCGGGCTCGCCCGGCACGTGGAAGCGAAACGCCTGCAGCCGGCGACCGTCGTTGGTGAACTCCGCCGCGAGCACGTCGCCGTAGCGCGAGAACGACGGCTCGCCGTCGCCGCCGAAGAGCTCCTCGCGGTGGACCTCCTCGTACAGCATCGCGAACTCGTCGCCCCGGCGGAGGTCGTTGTTGAAATCGATCTCGCCGCCGAGCACCTCGGCCAGGGCCACGGCCAGCAGCACGCCCTGGTCCTGGGCGCCCAGCGCGGCTACCAGCGAGTTGTTCTCGGCGTCGATGCCGGCTTCCACCACCTGCTCCACACGCACCTGGCGATACGGCACCAGGGCGGCCTCGAAGCCGTCGCCCGTCGCGTCGGCCCGCAGGAAATGGTCGTCGTCGATGTGGTACAGGAACCGCCGGAAATCCCCGTCGTCGATCCCGAGCACGAGGCGGTAGGCGTTGTCGACCCGCAGCCTCCGCGGATCGAACACCTCCCGGATCGCCTCGACCAGCGGGTGCGCCCTGTCGCCCAGATCGTGCCGGTCGAACAGGGTCGCCAGCGTCGCTCCGTTCGGTACGCGGCCGTCGACGTTGCGCGTCAGCGGCGGCAGCAGGATGTCTTCGCCGCCGTCGGGTACCGATGCCGTGACGCGCGTCTGGGCCTCGGCGGCCGGCGCCGACTCGACGTTGCAGCCCGCGGCCGCAATGACCGATAGACAGAAAACGGCGAGGAAGGGGGACCGAACGAACATGAAGGAAAGCGCAGTATAGCACACTGCGGATCGGGCCGCCCGGTGCTTGCCGGCGCGGCCGCCGGCGTCGTGTTCACCCCCGAAGGGCCGCGAGACGGGCCGCCACGTGCCCGGCGTGCCCCGCCGCCCGCACCTTCTTCCAGTGGTGGGCGACGTTTCCGGCCGGGTCGATCAACGTGGTGGAGCGGATGACGCCGACGGACTTGCGGCCGTAGAGCACCTTCTCGCCCCAGGCGCCGTAGGCCTCCATGGCGGCGTGCGCCGGGTCGGACAGCAGTTGCACCTGCAGGTCGTACTTGGCGATGAACTTCCGGTGCGACGCCGCATCGTCGGGGCTGCAGCCGAGGATGACCGCTTCGAGCTTCTCGAAGTCCGCGATCCCGGCCGTGAACTCGCAGGCCTCCTTGGTGCATCCGGGCGTGTCGTCCTTCGGGTAGAAGTAGAGCACCACCCACCGTCCCCGGAGGCCGGCCAGGCTGACCTCCTCGCCGTCCTGGTTCTGCAGGGTGAATGCAGGCGCCGGCTGTCCGACTTCGATCATGGTTGAGAGTCCTCCTGTCGTTCAGGCGATCGTGATCGGCGGCGCGTCGTCGTTCCGCTCGGCGACGACGCCGATCACCGCCGCGCGAGTGTAGCCCAACGCATGCAGCCGGTCGATGCACGCCTCGACCCGAGCCTCGGGTATCCCGGCCAGGAGCCCGCCGGCGGTCTGCGGGTCGAACAGCAGGGGGTAGCGAGGATCGGCGCCGGCCGTCTCGACGTTGGCGACGGCCCGCCGCAGGCGGACGTTCTGCGGCTGCAGCGAGCTCAGCAGCCCGCGCGCGGCGGTCTCTTCCGCGCCGTCGAGGATCGGCACCGCGTCGAGCGCCACGCAAACGTCGACGCCGGACGCCTTCGTCATCTCCACAAGGTGACCGAGCAGCCCGAACCCGGTCACATCGGTGCATGAACGCCCGCCGCTGGCCCGCACCGCCTCGGCCGCGTCCCGGTTCGAATGGAGCATCGTCCGGATCGCGCCGTCCACCCAGCGCGCCTTCGCCTTGCCCCGCATGTCGGCGGCGAGGAGCGTCCCCGTGCCGATCGGCTTGGTGAGCATCAGCCGGTCGCCGGGACGCAGACCGCCCTTGCGGAGAATCCGGTCGGGATCGATGGAGCCGCTCACCGAGAGGCCGAGCTGGACCTCCGCGCCCTCGCTCGTGTGTCCGCCCACCAGCGCCGCGCCACCTTCGTTCAACACCTTGACCGCGCCCGACAGGAGGTCTTCGAGCAGGGTCTCCATCTTCGATTCGAGCCCGTGCGGAATCGTGACGATGGCCAGCGCCGAGCACGGCTCCGCGCCCATGGCATAGAGGTCGCTCAGGCAATGGTTCGCGGTGATCCGGCCGAAAAGCCACGGGTCGTCGATCATCGAACGAAAAGCGTCGACCGACTGCACCAGCAGCTTGCCGGGCGGCAGCGAGGCCACCGCCGCGTCGTCCGGGGCATCCAGCCCGACCACGACGTCGTCCCGCCGCACCGGCTCCAACCGGGCGACGACCCGGTCGAGCAGCGTGGCGCCCACCTTCGACCCGCAGCCGCCGCAGCGCATGGCCACGACCGACAGCTCGCGCACGACGTCCGGCGGGGCCAGACCCGGCGGCACGGCCGGCGCCGGACGGCTGCCCGCCGACTCCACATCCATCTCCGGCAGGTCGGCGAAGCGCCGCATGAAGCGCCGGTCGATCCAATCCTTCCAGCGCCACACCCAGGCGCCCTCGGCCGACCACCGGCCGCGGGAGGCGACGGCGTAGCGGTCGCCCGTGCTGATCAGGCTCAGGAACCGGCGCTGCGGGTGGAACGGCCGCAGCTTCTCGCCGAGCAGCGCGCGCCGCAGGTTCGCGGCGAGGGGCTTGCCTTGGCGGACGGCGAACACCCCCGCCTTCTCGCGCGGATGCTCCAGGACGGAGGCGACGTCCCCCGCCGCGAAGACGCCCGGATGCGACGTCGATTGCAGGGTCTCATCGACCGCGATGAAGCCCGCGCCGTCCACCGCGAGCCCGGACGCGGCCGGCCAGGACGGGGGCGCGGCGGCGGTGGCCCAGACGACTTCGTCCACCTCGAGAGACCCGCCGTCGGCGGTTTCCAGTCGGCCGGCCTCGACCCGGGTGACTCGCGTTCCCAGATGGAGCTGCACGCCTCGCTCGGCGAGCACGTGCGCGAAGCGTTGCTGCGCGCCCCGGTTGTGCGTCGGCAGCACGGTCGGCGCCGCGCCGAACAGATGGAACTCCGGAACCTGGAAGCCGCCGGCGGCGGCCTGCGCCCGCGTGGAGAACGCGTGCTGCATCGACAGCGTCAACTCCACGCCGGCCGCCCCCGCGCCCACGATCGCCGCGCGCAGCATCCGAGGGCTCTCGCGCACGCGATGGGCCAGGCGCTCCCAGCGCGCGACCAGACCTCCGATGGGCTTTACCGGGACGGCGTGCTCCACCGCCCCGTCGACGTCGAGCCGCGGCGCGATGCCGGTATCGATAGACAGCACGTCGTAGGGCACCGGCGGCCGCTTGCGGCACAGCACCGTGCGCTTGTCCAGGTCGAGCCCCACCGCCTCGCCGTGGAACAGACGCGCCCCGGCGAAGCGCGCGAGCGGCCCGAGGTCGATGTGGACGTCGTCGAACGCGTAGAGGCCGGCAATCAGGCCGGGCAGCATCCCGGAGTAGGGCGCATGGAGATCGCGCGCGATGATCGTGACCTGCACGCCGGGGATCGGACGCATGCCCAGCCGGCGGAGCACGATGACGTGGCTGTGGCCGCCGCCGACGAGGACGAGATCCTTGAGAACGGGCGCGCCGCTGGTCATGGCGTGCCGGCGGCGCGCGCCAACACGCGTTGGATCGCCGCCGCGAACCGCTCCGGCTCCGGGAGCAGGCTCATCACGAGGAACGCCTCGCGCGGGAAGTCGAAGAAGTAGCCTGGGTGCACGAGCACGTGATCCTGCTCCAGCAGCTCGAGCGCGAGCGCCTCTTCCGACTTCGTGGCCGGAACCTGGACAACAGCGTACCACCCGCCTTCAGTGCGCAGCAGACCTGCCGCCGGATGTTCGGCCACCAACCGGACCAACGTGCGGTGGTTCGCCGCGATGCGGGCGCGGATCTGTTCCCTCACGGAAGCCCCCGCGGTCAGAAGCCGCTCGGCGGCGAGCTGGACCGGCGTGGAGACGGACAGGTAGGTATCCAGAATGAGATCGAGCGCGTCGAGAGCCGGATCGACCTCGCCGCCGGGACCGTCGACGGCTATCCACCCGAGCTTGACCTGCGGCAGGCCGACCGCCTTGGACAGCCCGCCCAGGACGAAGGTAAGCACGTCCGCGGGTCGCTCGAGCACGCTTCGACTGCGTCCGGGGAACGGGTCGATAGGGTAGGGGTTGAACACCTCGTCGACGATCAACCGCAAGCCCCGCTCCCGGCAGAGCGACGTCAGTGACTCGAAATCGTCCGGTGCGAGAAACGACCCGGTCGGGTTGTTGGGATTCACGACGATGATCGCGCGAGCCCGCTGCCCGGTCGCCTCGCGCAACGCGGGAAGGTCGATTCGCCAGGCCCCGTGGTACACCAGCCGGTACGGTACCGGCTTCACGCCTTCGAACCGCGCAAGATGCTCCAGCAGCGGATAGCTCGGCTGCGGCACCAGGACGCTGTCTCCCGGGTCGCAGAGGAGCTTGAAGAGGCAGGCGTACGCCTCGCTGGTGCTGGCGGTGAGCGCGATGCGGCCCGGATCGACCGGCCTTGGACCAGAGACCCTGCCGGGGTCGGCACCCTCACCGGATGCCGTCGCGGCCGGTGAACGTCGAACACGAGGAAGTCGCGAGAGCCAGGACGCGACGGCCTGCCGGGCAGCCGGCAACCCACTAGGCGAAGGGTCATAGCGGAGGGCAGCCGACGATCCGAGGCAGTCGAGGAGGTCCGGCGGGTAATGCAGTCCCACACGCGTTGGATTCGACTCGGAGAGGTCGATCACGTCGCCCCCCTGCGCCCTGAGCCGAGCGTGCGTCCGCGAGAGCCGGTTGACGGTCCGGGCGGCCGGAACACGTGACGAGAACATATGTCCGAGACTAGGAGTCTGCGCCGCAGAAAACAGATGCGACAATTGTAGGCGCGAGCCGACGA
>VXME01000028.1 GCA_009861545.1 Acidobacteriota bacterium
CGGCATGACGGCCGTCTCCTGGGATCCGCAGATGTTTGCGACCTCGGGCGCGAACGCCAACGACATCGTCAACCTGAACGTCGACGTGAACATCAGCGGCGCGACGGTCATGACCGAATACGGCGGCGGCGAAGCGCTTGGCGGCTGGGCGATCAGCGTCATGATGGGCGATGCCGCGGTCGCAGGCGCGCCGACGGCGCTGGGCGACGATGGCAGCGTGTCCTTCACGACCACCGTTGAGTCGGTCCCGGCAAGCTTCACGTTCACGGCTGCCGACGACCAGGACGACGATCTGGACGGCGGCGAGATGTACGAGGCGTCCGGCGGCGGGTACACGCACACCGGGCTCTCGGTGGCGGGCACCATGGACGCCGACCCGATCGTGGTGACCTACACGACGCAGACGCTGAAGATCTACGTGCACCACGAGCGCGACCAGGTCCGCGGCTACACGGGCAACGTCCTGGGCGGCGACGTCAGGGCGTCGCTGGTCGATCTCGAGGTCCGGCAGGCGAGTGGGAGCGGCGGCAGGTTCACCAGCCCGATCTCGAACGATGACTGGGATGCCAGGGCGAACACGAGCGGCGGCAGGGGCGTACACACCTTCTCCCACCTGCCGGCGGACATGGACATCGTCGTTCGGGCGAGCGCCGCGGACGGCTACATGCTGCTGGACAAGCCGGAACTCGACGCCTACCGCAACATGGACGAGAACGGCGTGATGGGCGGTGCGTTCGGCGCGATGGGCGGCTGGGGGCACACGGTGGAGCTTTGCCCGCTGACGGAGACTGAGCCCACGGGCCAGGACCACGGCCCCGCCTGCGGTTCGTTCGCCGTCGTCAGCACCCACAACGTAAGCGGGCTGGTTTGGAAGAGGGGCGTCTCGAAATCCGGCGCCGGATTCAGGATGACAGACCCAGCGCGTGTATCCGGGATTGAGGTCACCCTGGACCCGGTCGAGGGCAAGAATCTCGCGGGTGTCGGACGGGAGTTCACCACCGCGAAGAGCAACGACCCGACGACACCGCTGGACGAGCGCGTAGCGTTCGACTTCGGTACCATGGCGGCCGGCGCCTACAAGCTCGGTCTTCCGGGCGGTTGGAGGGCAAGGATGGGCGACAAGGGGAGCGAAGTCAGCTTGGGCAGCGCGCTCAGCCCCCTTGCAAGCGATGTCGCTCTCGACATCACGCCATCGACCGCCACCCTCTACGGCTTCGTTCGGAACACGCTCGGCGTTGGCCTCGAAGGCGTAACCGTGAGCGTGAACGGCATGACGGCCACGACCGACGACCTGGGCCGCTACATCGTGTCCGGCATCAGCGCCATGCGGGGGCAGCTCTTCGTGAATACCGAGAGGGCTGGATTCCCGGCGGCCAAGGCGGATTCCACCGACAACGCCAACACCGCCGTCCCCGAGTTCGCAGCGAACACGACGACGAGACACGACATCTCCCTCAGCGGCGCGAACAACACCGTCGCGATCACCGGCACGGTCACGGAAGCCGGTACCAACGCGCCGATCAAGGGCGTGGAGATCCAGGTGGACGGCAAGGCCCCGCTCAACGCGGGATCAGGGCAGGGATCAGGGAAGCTCGTGACGGGATCAGACGGCACCTACACGGCGATCGTCGAAATCCAGCCAAACAATGACCCGCTCGTTGACGTGACTCCGACGAAGTCCGGCTATCACTTCATACCCGCCAGCCGCCAGGCCTCGGCCATCGCCGGGGGGAGCCAGAGCATCGATTTCACAGGCTACGCGGCCACCGAGATTGTTGGCCTGGTGACCGGTCCGGGAGGCGGCCAGCCCCTGGCCGAGGTTACGGTCACGGCGTACAGCGACGCGGGCATGACAACAAAGCTGGATGACGCGACAACCACGGGGACCGGGACGTTCAGCGTCCACGTGCCCACCCTGAGCGGCACCGTCTACCTCGGCGCCGCGCCTCGGGAGCTCGAACAGTCCGACTACTCCGATCCGAACTACCAGAATGTGGTGGACGCGCAGAACTATGTCTGGTTCGATGCGCCGGCAACCAGGCCCGGCGGTGCGATCGCGGTCATCCCCGGCCAGACCTTGCAGTTCGGCACCTTCACGGGGAACAGCGTCCAGCCGCGGATCACGAGCGTCAGCCGAGGGAAGGTGAAGGGGGCCTCTGTAGCAACCCCACCCCTCGTCAACGGCGAAGATTCGACCACGATCGTGGTGAAGTGGGAGTTCGACACCAGAAACCTCTCCACCACCAGCGGCGGCAACTCCTACTCCGTCGCAGACGGCGCTACGTTCACCCCGGGCGGGTTCACTGGGACCCCCACCCCTGCGCAAGACCCGGCCACAGTTGGCGGCGACACCGACCGGGCCGACGTGACCGACGGCACTTCGGTAACGCACAAGCGGACGACCACGTTCACCATTGCTGACGCCGATGCCGGCAACTACGGTGAACTCGACATCACGGTCGGAATCGACGTGGTAGGTGCAGAAGCAGACGCCACCGCAGCCGCCGCCACCAGCGCCGAAAAGACGCTTGCCGCTGTGGCCCATGGCGCCACGGGCGTCACGGTGACCCGCAAGGGACATGCAACCGCAGCGACAGACTCGATCGCAGCATCCTGGTCTGGACCGGGTAGCCCGGTGTTGGCGCACCGAGTCGCCCTGCTTGTCAAGGTTGGCACAAACGATATGCGATGGGTCGTCATCCCCACCGCATCGGCCACCATAACGAGGAACCTGACCCCAGGATCCTCCTCCTTTGGCAAGTGGTCGTTGGCTAGGATGGACCTCGTTGTTGATCCGGCTGCCTGGGTAGACGATGTCACCGGCGGTACCTACCCCGACCTCGACTCGGACGACCTGCGGGCCGCGACCCACCTTCGCGTCGACACCAGGGCGACCGGAAGCGGTGCATGGAACAATGGCGCCCCGGCAGCCATTCCACCCAGCGGCTAATCAACCCTCCAACTCCATCGGCCTGACCGATGGCAGCAGCAACCCCCCGTCCGGTTCGCCGGGCGGGGGGTTGCTCCCTATTCAGCAATGACGAACCACCGCACACGGATTCGTGTCCCCTCGTTGGCGATCTGCGTGGTTGCGGCGTGGACATCGTCGGGGTGCGGCGACGATGCCACGCGCCCTCCGTCCGAGGCGCTTCGGGTGGCCAGCGTGACGGTCACGCCCGCGGCCGCATCGCTCACGGCGCCGGACGCGACCGTGCAACTGGACGCGAGCGTGCGCGACGGCAACGGGCGGGCGATGGCCGGGGTGGCGGTGATCTGGACGAGCGTCGACGCCGCGGTCGCGACGGGCGGCGCGGCGGGGCTGGTGGCGGCGGCGGGCAACGGGACGACGACGGTCGCGGCGACGGTCGGGGCGGTCTCGGGCACGGCGACGGTGACGGTGTCGGTGGAGCATGGGGACCGGGCGGCGCTGGCTGCGCTCCACTCGGCGACGGACGGGTCGAACTGGGCCGACGACGCGAACTGGCTGGGCGACGGGCCGCTGGGGGCGTGGCGCGGGGTGGAGACGGACGCGTTCGGCCGGGTCGCCCGCCTGGACCTGGGCGGCCGCCAGGACGGGGAAACCGGGGAGTGGGTGTCGCACGGCCTGCGGGGCCCGATCCCGCCGGAACTCGGGAGTCTCTCGGGCCTGACCTCACTGAACCTGCGGGCCAACGGGCTGACGGGTCCGATTCCGCCGGAACTGGGGAATCTCGCCGGTCTGGAGGAGCTGTGGCTCGATGGCAACACGCTCGAAGGTCCGATCCCGCCGGAGCTGGGGAACCTCGCGCGCCTGAGGGACCTGCGCCTGCGCGGCAACGCGCTGGCGGGTCCGATTCCGCCGGAGCTGGGGAATCTCGCCGGTCTCGAGGGGCTGTGGCTCGACGGCAACGGGCTCGAAGGTCCGATCCCACCGGAACTGGGGAGCCTCGCGCACCTGAGGGGGCTGTCCCTGAGCGGCAACGCGCTGGCGGGTCCGGTCCCGCCGGAGCTGGGCGCCCTCCCATACCTGGAATACCTGTACCTCGACGGGAACGCGCTGACGGGCGCGCTCCCACGGAGTCTCCTGCGAATCGGCGGGCTGGTGCGGCTCCGTTTCGAGCGCAACGACGGTCTCTGCGCGCCGGGCACCGACGAGTTCATGGCCTGGCTGGACGGGATCGGGCAGACCGAGGTAGGCCCGTTCTGCAACGAGAGGGACCTGGCGGCGCTGGCCGCGCTGCACGCGGCAGCGGGCGGCGAGGGCTGGACCGACTCGGAGGGCTGGCTGGACGAGGCGGCGCTCACGGGGTGGCACGGGGTCGAGACCGACTCCCTGGGCCGCGTCGCGACCCTCGACCTGGCGGGCAACGGGCTCGCGGGACGGCTCCCGGCAGGCTTGGGCGACCTGGCGGCGCTGACGGCACTGCGCGTCGGCGACAACGCGCTGTCCGGGCGACTGCCGCGCACCCTGCTCGACCTGGCGCTGGACGAGCTGGACTACGCCGGCACGGAGCTGTGCGGCCCGGCGGACGGAGTGTTCCGGGCGTGGCTGGACGCCATCGCCGTGCTGCGGGGCACCGGGACGGAGTGCGCGCCCGCCACGGACCGGGAGATCCTCGAGATGCTCCACGACGCGACGGGCGGGCGCGACTGGATCGACGCGAGGAACTGGCTCACCGACGCCCCGCTCGGGGAGTGGCGCGGGGTCGAGGCGGACGACCAAGGCAGGGTGGTCGAACTGCAGCTTTGGGACAACGGGCTGGCGGGCCGGCTGCCGCCCGAGTTCGGCGATCTGGTCCACTTGGAGTACCTGCGCTTGAGCGACAACGGCCTCACGGGCGCCATCCCGCCGGAGTTCGCCGGCCTGTCCGCACTCACGCACATGGCACTCGACGGCAACGGCCTCTCCGGTCGGCTGCCGCCCGAACTCGGTGGCCTCCGGTCGCTGGAGTACCTGCGGGTCGAGAACAACGACCTGTCGGGCCCGCTGCCACCCGAACTCGGGGGGCTCGCGAGCCTGCGCGGGCTGGGGCTCACCGGAAACCCCCGGATGTCGGGCCCGCTGCCCGCCGAGCTGACGTCGCTCGACCGGCTCGAGCAGCTCCTGGCCGGGGGCACGGGGCTGTGCGCGCCCGCCGACCCCGCCTTCGCGGCCTGGCTCGACGGGGTCCACACGCGCCGCGTCGTCCCCTGCGCCGAGCGGGAGGCGCCGGCGGCGTATCTGGTGCAGGCGGTGCAGTCGCGCGCGTTCCCGGTCCCGCTGGTCGCGGGCAAGCGGGCGCTGCTGCGCGTGTTCCCGACGGCGGCGCGGGCCGCGGACGCGGGCGTGCCGGCGATTCGGGCCCGGTTCTTCGTCGACGGCCGGGAGCCGCACGTGGAGTACGTACCCGGCAAGTCCGAAGCGATCCCGGCCGAGGTCGACGAGGGCTCCCTCGCCACGTCGGTCAGCGCCGAGATTCCGGGGAGCGTGGTGCGGCCCGGCCTCGAGATGGTCGTCGAGGTGGACCCGGACGGGACGCTCGACCCCGCGCTGGGCGTCGCGCGGCGGATTCCGGCGACCGGACGGCTGGCGATCGACGTGTGGGCTCTGCCGCCGCTCGAACTGACGGTGGTTCCGTTCCTGTGGGCGCCGGCGCCGGATTCCTCGATCCTGGACGCGGTCCGGGGGATGGCGGCGGACCCGGAGGGCCACGCGCTGCTCGCGGACGTACGCGCGCTCCTTCCTGTGGGGGCGCTCGGAGTGACGGCGCACGAGCCCGTGCTGAGCTCGAGCAACGACGCCCGCCGCCTCATGGAGCAGACGGAGGCGATCCGCGTCCTGGAAGGCGGGAGCGGCCACTACCTGGGCACGATAGCCGGGCCGGTGACGGGGCCCTCCGGGTTGGCGTTCCTGCCCGGCCGCGCGGGCTTCTCGGTCCCCCGGTCGGGCACCATCGCGCACGAACTCGGCCACAACCTGGGTCTCCATCATGCGCCCTGCGGCGGCGCGGGCGACCCGGATCCGTCATTCCCGCACCCGGACGGATCGGCGGGAGCCTGGGGCTACGACTTCGCGCGCGGCCAACTGGTGCGTCCCACGACCCCGGACCTGATGTCGTACTGCGGTCCACCGGACGGCATCAGCGACTACCACTTCGCCAACGCGCTCCGCTACCGGCTGTTCGAGGCGCGCGCGGCCGCAGTTCCGGTCGCCGCCTCCGCGACATCGCTCCTGCTGTGGGGCGGCGCGGACGCCGACGGCACGCCGTTCCTGAACCCGGCCTTCGTCGTCGAGGCGCCGCCGGCGCTCCCGGACTCGGCCAGCGCGTACACGCTGACGGGCCGGACGGCGGGCGGGACCGAACTCTTCTCGTTCCGCTTCGCGATACCCCGCGCGGCCGACGGCGACGGCGGCTCCAGCTTCGCGTTCGTTCTGCCGGCGGAGCCCGATTGGGCGGGCGAGCTCGCCGGCATCACGCTCGCCGGCCCCGGCGGAACGTTCGCCCTGAACGGCGACAGCGATCTCTCGACGGCCATCCTGCGCAACCCGCGCACCGGCCGGGTGCGGGCCATCCTGCGCGAGCTGCCGCTCCCGGCCAGGGCTGCCATGGACGCGGCGGAGCGATCCGGGAGGCCGGAGCTCGAGATGCTGTTCAGCCGCGGGATGCCCGACGCGGCGGCGTGGCGGCGATGACGGGGCCACGGAGGACCGGGACGAACGCTTTCCAACCCATTGAGACGGACACACACACAGACGCGCGCGCGTCGCTCCCAAAGCACAAGGAGACGGCAGGATGATTCGGAACAGACTGGGCTCGCCGGCCCGCTCCCTCATGGTTGCTGCCGCGGTGGTCTGCTGGATTCCATTCGTTTCCGCGGCACCCGCGGCCGCGCTTCCGGTTCAGAACACTCTCCCTACCTCGCCGCAGAATCTGACGGCGGTCCCCGCCGGGCCCACCAGCATCAACCTCGTCTGGAGCCCGCCGACCTCGACCGGCGGGAAAACGATCACCCATTACCGGGTGGAGTGGGCGACTACCGGCGCGACGTTCACGCTGTTGGCGATCCCGGCCGCGGCCCCGTACCAGCATCGGGGTCTCTCGGCAGGCACCACCCACAACTACCGGGTCAGGGCGGAGTACGCCGACAACTCCTTCGGGACCTGGGCGAACGCGAACGCCACCACGACGGGGACCGGGGGGACAACGGGTACTGCACCCAGTCTGACGGCGGTCGCCGCCGGGCCCACCAGCATCACCCTCGTCTGGAGCCCACCGACCTCGACCGGCGGGAACACGATCACCAGTTACCAGGTGGAGGTGTCGGCGGATGGCGGCATCACGTACGCGCCGCTGACGACCACGATCCCGACCGTGACCGTGTACCAGCATCCGGGTGTCCCGGTGGGCGCCACCCGCCACTACCGGGTCAGGGCGCTGTACGCCAACAGTTTCGGGCCCTGGGGGTTCGCGAACGCCACCACGGCGGGGACCGGGATACCGGGTGCACCCCTCAACCTGACGGCGATGGCCGGCGGGCCGTCGGTCATCGACCTCGACTGGGACGCGCCGGCCTCGACCGGCGCGAGCGCGATCATCGACTACCAGGTCGAAGTGTCGGCGGATGGCGGCATCAACTGGACGCTGCTGACGACCACGGCCCTGACCTCGTACCGGCACGGGAGTCTTGCTGCGGGCACGACCCGCCACTACCGGGTCAGGGCGAGGAACACCATCGGCTTCGGGCCTTGGACGTCCGCGGTGAGCGCCACCACGTCAACGGGAACGCCGCCCGGGCCGCCCCGCGCCCTGACCGCGACCGCCGTCAGTTCCTCGGCGATCGATCTGAGCTGGAGCGCCCCGCTGAGCCCCGGCAGCAGCGCGATCATCGGGTATCGGATCGAGGCGTCGAGCACGCGCACCGGCACATGGAGCGAGCTCGTGGCCAACACGGGCACCACGAGCACTACCTACCAGGACACGGGCCTCTCGCCGAGCACGACCCGCTACTACAGGGTCTCGGCGATCAACTCCTTCGGCACGGGAACTCCCTCGAGCATCGAAGGCGCCATCACCGAGCTGGACGTGCCGAACGCGCCCGGGCGATTGACAGCCCAGGCTCGAGGGGTATCGGCCATCGAGTTGGACTGGACGGCGCCACCGTCCAGAGCCACGGCCCCGGTGACCGGCTACCGGATCCAGTGGTCGAGCACGGGAACCGGCGGATGGCGGAATCTTGTGGCCGATACGGGATTGAGGACGACGAGGCACACCGACACCAGCTTGTCGCCCCGCACCAAGCGCTACTATCGCGTGGCGGCGCTCAGCGGGGCACGCACGAGCGACTGGTCGAACGTCGCCCACGCGACCACCGACGATCTCACCGTTCCGGGCGCGCCCACGAGCCTCACGGTGACCCCGAACGGCCTCAAGGGCAGCACCGAGCTCAGCCTCCGCTGGCTCGCCCCGTCCGACACCGGCGGGAGCCCCATCACCGGCTACCGCATCGAGTGGAGTTCCACCGGTACTTGGCCCGGAACATTCCTCCTGCCCGGCCCCACGGGCACGGCCACCACCTACGTGGACACCGGTCTCGCTCCCAACACGACCCGGTACTATAGGGTGCGCGCGCTCAACGCCCAGGGGCAGGGCAACCCCTCGACCGCGGTCAGAGGCACCACCAACGCCGCACGGCCCGGCCAGCCCCGGAACCTGCGCGCGCGGGCGGCGGGACCCACCAGCATCACCCTCAACTGGGAGGCGCCAGCCACCGACGGCGGGGAGCGGATCACCGGCTACACCATCCGGAGGCGCGGCCCCAATGACGGAAACTGGATCACGATCCCTCGCAATACGGGTCCGCACGAGACCACATTCACGGACACGCGCCTCCAGCCGGCCACCGCCTACCGCTACCAGGTGGCGGCGATCAATCGCATCGGACCCGGCCAATGGTCGTTCGAGGCGAGCACGAGCACTTACGCCCAGGCTCCCGGCGCACCGTTCAACCTGACGGCCCGGGCGGTGGGCACCTCGCGCATCGACCTGTCATGGAGTGCGCCCCGCAACACCGGCGGCGCGCCCATCCTCGGCTACCGGATCGAGGCCTCGGACGACGGGGGCAGGAACTGGAACATCATCATCCGCCGCAACACCAACTCGAAAACGACAACCGCCTCTGACGTGACGCTCCAGCCCGCGACCACGCGGCACTACCGCGTCGCCGCGATCAACACCGCGGGGACCGGGCCGTTCTCGAACACCGCGCGCGCGACCACCGAAGCGACGGTGCCGGGCGCGCCCCGAAGTCTCGACGCGGAAGCCGACGGCACCTCGCGGATCGAGCTCTCCTGGCGAGAGCCCACGACCGACGGGGGCTCGCGCATCACCGGTTACCGCATCGAGGTGTCGGAAGACGGGGGCGCCCGCTGGGGTGACCTGGTGGCCAACTCGCACAACACGCGCACGACCTACGTGCATACGGGGCTGGAGCCGGCCACCAGGCGCCACTACCGCGTCTCGGCCATCAACCGGATCGGCGTGAGCCGGGCGTCTCGCGTGGCGAGCGCCATTACCGATGCGACCGTGCCCGACGCGCCCACCGGGCTGACGGCCACGGCGGTCACGTCCACGCAGATCGACCTGTTCTGGCTCGCGCCCGCCTACGATGGCGGCGCCCCCGTCACCGGCTACCGCATCGAGGTCTCGGAGAACGGCACCGCGTGGACGGATCTGAGGACCAACACCCAGTCCAGGGCCACCGCGTTCCAGCACACCGGCCTGCTGCCGGGGAGCACGCGCCACTACCGTGTCTCGGCGGTCAACCGGGTGGGTGTCGGCGCGCCGTCGGATACCGCTTCGGCGGCCACCGACGACCCCGTCGGGCGCGCGGGTCGGCTGAACACGCGCGTGCTGCCGCACGTGGCGGCGGCAATGACATCGAGCACCGTCTCGGCGATCGCCCGCCGCGTCGACGCGGTAGCCAGCGGGATGGGCATGGAGCGGCGCGTCGAGACGAACGGACTCTCTTCGATGGCCGCGAGCCTGTCCGCGCCCGGCGCTGGAGGCTTCGGTCTCGCCCAAGGCGACCAGGCGGGCTTGGCCGCCCTCTTCGGCGGCACCTCGTTCACGATGCCCCTGGGGGCGTCCGACGCGCAGCAGCAGTCCGCCACGGGCACACAGTTGGCGAGCTGGGGCTCGGGCGAGTACCACTACCTCGGCGAGCCCGGCCAGAGCGCGCTCGACTGGAAGGGCAACATGGTGAGCGCCCACGCGGGCATTGACGCGCGCGTGGGATCCGACATCCTGGCGGGTGTCGCGGGCTCGTACTCCTCGGGCAGCTTCGACTTCACCGACAAGACCGGGGCCAGCCCGGTGAAGGGCACCTACGGCGCCACCATGGCCAGCGTGCATCCCTACATGGCATGGTTCTCCGGCGGGGGCGTCGCCTCGGTGTGGGGCTCGGCCGGGCTCGGCCGGGGCGACATCGAGGTCGATGACGAGCGCGAAGGCTTCCGCACCACCCCCGCGAGCATGTTGACAGGGGCGGGGGGCGCGAGCTATCAGCTGCTCACGCGCGGCGCGGGCGGCGTGCGACTCAAGGCCGAGGGCTGGTACGGCGAGGTCACGGTCGACGGCAGCGCGCAGATCGAGGAAGTGACGCTCGAGATGCAGCGCGGCAAACTCGCCCTGGAGTTGACTCAGGGCTTCAGCACCGGCACCGGGAACGAGATGGCCGTCCTGCTCGAGGGCGGGATGCGCTACGACAACGGCGACGCCATAAACGGCGCCAGCGCGGAATTGGGCGGCGGGCTCCGCTACACGAACCCGGGATTGGGGCTGACGGCGGAGGGCCGCGGCCGGTTCGTGATCTCGGCGCGCGCCGGCTACGAGGAATGGGGCATGGGCGGCACGCTGATGTTCGACCCGGCGACCCGCGGCCAGGGGCTCTCGATCCGGGTGGCGCCCTCCTACGGCGACCATAGCAGCGGGGTGAACCAGCTCTGGGAGCGCGGGGTGCACGGCGCGGTGGGCGGCCACGACCTCGGCATGGGCCCCAACGTGGACGGCGAGGTCGCGTACGGCATCGCCGGCTTCCACGGCACGCCCTACAGCGGCTTCCACCTGGCCGGGAGCGGCGTGCGCGCGTTCTCGAGCGGCGTGCGGTACGATCTCGGCGCGGGCGTCGGACTGCGCCTCGAGGGCACGCGACGCGAGAGCGGCCTCGGGGGAGCCCAGCACACCGTCGGCGTCCGCGGAAGGATCAAGCTCCGCTGAGGGGAGGGAGTAGCTTCGTGGTGACCGAGCGCCCGACCGCGCCCGGCGCGCGCGCAGCCCGGAGGAACGGGGAGGCGCGCTACGTCGGCTGGCAGTGCCGCCTGTACCCGAACCGGACGCAGGCGCGCCTGCTCGCCCGGTGCCGCGAGGGGCTTCGCGAGCTGTCCAACGCGCTGCTCGGCGCCTCGAACCTGCGGTATTCCCGGACCGGGCGGCACATGACCGGCAAGCAGTTCCGCGCCGCCGCCCAGGACTGGTGCGGCCGCAGGGCGAACCGGGACCCGTTCCCTTCCACGGCGATCTACCAGACCGCCGCCGACATGCACGCCGCGTTCCGCAACTGGCACAGGAAGCCGCGCCCCGCCCAGGGGCTGCCGAGGTTCAAGCCCGAGGGGCGCGCGCCCGGGATCTACGTGGCCAGCGCAGCCACCCGCTTCGACGGCGACCGCGTCCGGCTCCCGAAGTTCGGGTGGATGCGCTGGCGCGGCGGGAGCCTGCCCGCCCGGAGGCTCGAGGGCCCCGCGAGCCGCGCGACGCTCGGCATGGTGTACGGCCGCGTCTGGCGCGACGCGGGCGAGCGCTGGATGCTGTCGTGCGTGTTCGAGTGCGGCCCGCTCGACACGGCCGCGCCCACGGCCGGCGTCGCCGTGGTGCGCCAGGACGGCGCGCGCGTCGCCGTGGAGTTGGACGGCCGGCTCGTCGAAACGCCGGGGCCGGACGAGCGCGCCGACGCCGACGGGCGGCGGCTGAGACGGCTCCAGCGCCGGCTCGGCCGCTCCGCCGAAGGCTCGAAGCGGCGGGCCCGCGTGCTCGAGCGCTTCCGCAACGTCGCCCGCGACGTCAGGAACCGCGAGCGCGACCGCCACCACAAGCTCACCACCATGGTCGTCCTCGCCGCCGGCACGATCGTCGTCGAGGGCGTGCGCGGCGAGCTGCTGCGCCAGCTCGAATACAAGGCCCGCTGGCACGGGCGACAACTGCAGGTACGGCGAGGCCCGCCGGAACCGGGAGCGCGCGAGCGCCCCGAACGCGCGCGGAGACCGGCGACTCCAGTCCGGTCCGCGAAGCGCGAATCGTCGAACGAAGGCCGGGGAGTTTGAGTTCGCCGAAGGCCGGAACCGACTCAATACGCGTGGAACCGGGTCCACGGACGCCCGGCCCGCGCAAACAGCACCACGCAAGTACTTGAGGATCAACTGCCCAACCTGCCCTGCGCGACAAGACCCGGCGGGTCCGCCGCAGCTTTGCACGATTTCGAACGATGCCTTCCCCGTCGAAGGATCGACGAAGTCCTTTCCGCGCTTCGGGGACCACGCGGCGACGAGTCCCTGATCTGACGGGGAACGGCCGGCGGCGCGGGAGTCTCGGCTTCCAGCGTGTCCTACAGCCGTCTGGAGACCCAGAGGACGCAGTCGACGACGCGTACCTCGGTGGCAGGCCGTTCGTGGCTGTCGTACTCGGGATTGAGTGACTTGAGGACCACGCGGGGCGGGTCGGAGTGCGGGACATGCTCGATCCGCTTCGCGACGAGCGCGATGCCGTCCCAGATCACGAAGATCC
>VXME01000029.1 GCA_009861545.1 Acidobacteriota bacterium
CTCCGTCGCGGCGCCGGGCCTGCTGTCCGTCGTCGGCCGCAAGCGCGGGCGCAACGAGCGACAGCACGAGAGAAACCGCCACGAGGCAGGAAGCGGTACGCAACATCGCGAATCTCCTCCGGCAGGCTGGCGGTACGGAGTGTAGCAGGGACCGTGCCAGAATCGGCGCCCGTTGTTCACCGCGTGAAAAGCGCCCGAGCTCCGGGCGCCTGTCCACCGCAACGGGCAGGCCGGTGTCCGCTTTCGGCTGCACGCGGTCGTCGCCGAGGTTTCGTCCGGTTCACGGTTTGGTTCACAATAGGACGGCCCGCGGCGCGACAGGTACCGTCCGGCGGCCGGAGGGCTGAGGCGGCAGGCACGCTATGACATGGAAAGCGAGAGGTGGCTCATGACGGTCGTACGGAACTTGGCGCTGGCGCTGGTCGCGTGCGGGTTGCTCACGGTTTCGCTGGGGGCGGACGACTGGCAGCAGTGGCGCGGCGTCGATCGGCTGGGAATCTGGCATGAGGACGGCATCATCGAGTCGTTCCCGGAGGGCGGTCTGACGGTCAAGTGGCGGACGCCGCTCCGGTCCGGCTATTCCGGGCCGGCCGTCGCCGGTGGCCGCGTGTTCGTGCTCGACTGGCTGGAGGATCCCGAGTCGCGGACTCTCGACGGCACCGAGCGCGTCGTGGCGCTCGACGAAGAGACCGGCGAGGTGCTCTGGACCCACGAATGGCAGACCACCTACCGGATGCTGATGGTCTCCTACGCGAAGGGCCCGCGCGCCACGCCGACGGTGGATGGCGATCGCGTCTACGTTTCCGGCGCCACCGGACGCCTGTTCTGCCTCGACGTCGAGACCGGCGAGGTCATCTGGAGCAAGAACTACGTCGAGGAGTACGACACCAGCATCCCGACCTGGGGCACCGCGAGCGCACCGCTCGTCGACGGCGACAAGCTGATCGCCGTCGTCGGGGGCGAGCCGGATGCGTTGGTCGTGGCCTTCGACAAGCGCACGGGCGAGGAGATCTGGCGCGCGGTCGACGTCGTGGGCGAGATGGGCTACGGCCAGCCGGTCATCTACGAGGCGGGCGGCGTGCGGCAGCTCATCGTCTGGCACGCGGCGGCCCTCGTCTCGCTCGATCCGGAGACCGGCGAGGTCTACTGGGAGCAGGAGTGGGAGGTCGGCGCCGGCATGTCGGTCGCCACCCCCGTGCGCAGCGGCGACTACCTGCTGGTGTCGCAGTTCTACAACGGCTCGATGATGATGCGGCTCAACCAGGACCGGCCCGCCGCCTCGATGCTGTGGCAGGGGAGCAGCCGCAGCGAGATGCCGGACCAGACCGACGGCCTGCACGCCCTGATCACCACGCCGCTCATCATCGGCGACTACATCTACGGCGTGGGCAGCTACGGCGAGCTGCGCGGCCTGGACGCGCGGACGGGCGAACGCGTTTGGATGAGCGACGAGATGACCGCGCAGGCGCGCTGGGGGGCCGCGTTCTTCGTGCGGCACGGCGACCGTTACTTCGTCAACAACGACGACGGCTATCTGATGATCGCGCAGTTCACCCCGGAGGGTTACGTGGAGCTCGACCGCACGCGGCTCATCGAGGCGGACAGCCGCTCCGGCATCGGGTCCGGCCCGCGCCTGCGGTGGGATCGACCGGTCAACTGGACCCATCCGGCCTACGCCAACCGGCACATCGTGCACCGGAACCACAGCGAGATCATCCGCGTGTCGCTCGCGGCCAGCGACTACGAGTGACGACGGTCCGGGGCCGTTACGGCGGCCCCGGTTCACTTGCGGGCCCGGCGGAGGATGCGGCGCGGGTCCCCGACACGATCTGAAGGGAACACGACGATGCGAACGTTGCGGCCGGTATGCATGACCGCGGTGCTGTGCGCCGCGCTGGTGGGAACCTCGCTTTTTGCCGCGGACTGGCCCGAGTGGCGGGGCGCCGGCCGCACGGCGGTCTGGACGGAGGACGGCATCCTCGAGCGCTTTCCGTCCGAGGGCCTGAAGGTGGTCTGGCGGACGCCGGTCAAGGGAGGCTTCGCCGGTCCGGTCGTCGCCGACGGGCGCGTCTTCGTCACCGACTTCGAGTTTCTCCTCAGGACGCGCGTGATGGACGGGACCGAGCGGGTCCTGGCGCTAGACGAGCAGACGGGGGAGGTGCTCTGGACGCACGAGTGGCCGGCGGCCTACCGCAATCTGCAGTTCTCGTACGCGACCGGACCGCGCGCCACTCCGACGGTGGACGGGGATCGCGTCTACGTCGCCGGTGGAGCCGGCATGCTCCTGTGCCTCGAAGTGGAGACCGGCGCCGTGGTCTGGCAGCACGACACCGTGGCCGAGTACGACACGACGGTCCCGGTCTGGGGGACGTCGAGCTCGCCGCTGGTCGACGGCGACCTTCTCATCGCCGTCGTGGGCGGCGAGCCGGATGCGCTGGTCGTCGCCTTCGACAAGCGCACCGGCGAGGAGGTATGGCGGGCCATCGACGTGGTGACGGAGATGGGCTACGCGCAGCCGGTGATCTACGAGGCGGGCGGCGTGCGGCAGCTCATCGTCTGGCACCCGAGCGGCGTCAGCTCGCTCAATCCCCAGACCGGCGAGATCTACTGGGAGCAGGCGTGGGAGGCGCGCTCGGCCATCACCGTCGCGACCCCCGTCCGCAGCGACAATTACCTCTTCTTCAGTCAGTTCTACGGTGGCTCGCTGATGCTCCGTCTCGACACCGACCGGCCCGACGCCGACGTGCTCTGGCAGGTGGCGGGCACCGGCGAGATGCCGGACCAGACGGCGGGGCTGCATGCGCTCATCACCACCCCGATCATCGAGGGTGACTACCTGTACGGGGTCGGCAGCTACGGCGAGCTGCGCGGCCTCGACGCCACGACCGGCGAACGCCTGTGGGTGAGCGACCGGATGACCGTGCAGCGCCGCTGGGGCGCCGCGTTCCTGGTGCGCCACGGCGACCGCTACTTCGTCAACAACGACGCCGGCGACCTGATCATCGCGCAGTTTACGCCGGCGGGCTACGTGGAGCTCGACCGCACCCGGCTGATCGAGCCGACGTCGCGCGCCGGCTACGGGCCGCGCCGCTTCGAGGACCGCGCCGTCAACTGGACGCAGCCGGCCTATGCGAACCGGCACCTCGTGACGCGCAACGACGAAGAGATCATCCGGGTCTCGCTGGCCGCCGCGGACTACTAGGAGCCCGCGGCGAAGGCCCCGCTCCAGGGACCGTCGGCGCGTGCCGCGGATCGCCGGAGTGCGTTTCCGGTGCACGGTCGATGGCGCCGATGCAGTCGTCGAGCGGGGCGGGCAGGACGTCGGAGGGGTCCCGGAAATAGACCCGCGACAGGTAGCTGAGGGCCACCGCCGCACCCTGTCGTTGCGGCATCGTCGCCACGAGAGGGCCGGCGACGGCCAGGAAGAAACCCACGCCGTTCAGCCACGTGGTGATGCGGAAGCCGAAGAAGATGGCCGCGATGCCGAGCAGGATCGGGATGCGGTCCATCACGATCCAGAAGAACCAGATATCTCCCTGATTGCGGAGATACACCAGGCCGCAGTCGGGGCACTGCCGGTGGAGCGTAATCCAGCGGACGAAGAGCGGTCCGCGCCCGCAGTGGGGACAGCGCCGTCGCACGCCTCGCCAGACCGTTGGGAGGATGCGCGGCCGCGCAACGGACTCGGCCTTCCGATTGTCCCGTGCAGGCGGCGTCGCCGGGTCCGATCCGGGCAAGGCGGGCATCCCTCTCTTCACTATACTCAACGGATCGTTGCGGGATAACGCGGGTCCGGGACCTGCATGGTTGATCTGCGACCGGCTTGCCGGTTCAGGGGGAGAGGTAACGACATGAGAAATGCAAGCAAGAGCGGTAACGGTTGGGCGGCGGGGACGATAGCCGCGCTGTTGGCCGCGGTGCTGCTGGCGGCCCCGTCGTTGCGGGCGGCCGAGGACGTGGTCGTCGCGAAGCCCGAGTCGGTGGGCATGTCGTCGGAGCGCCTGAAGCGCATCGACAGCTTCATCCAGGAGTACATCGACGCCGACCGCATCGCCGGCGCGGTCACCCTGGTCGCCCGCAAGGGGAAGGTGGTGCACTTCGAGGCGCAGGGCTGGCGCGACAAGGAGAACGGCGTCCCGATGACCGAGGACACCATCTTCGTCCTGATGTCGATGACCAAGCCGATAGTCTCGACGGCGTTGATGATGCTGTTCGAGGAGGGGCGGTTCCTGCTCGACGACCCGATCTCGAAGTGGATTCCGGAGTACGAGAACCACACGGTGCGCCTCAACCGCGACGGCGTGCGGCCGCTCACCGTGCCGGAGGCGCGCCCGGTCACGGTGCGCCACGTGCTGACGCACACGTCGGGCCTGACGCTGAATCCGCAGGGCAGGGGGCTGAGCCAGGCGCAGATCGACCACGTCACCAACGACGGCAAGGGCTGGCCGACGCTGGCCGAGCGGGTGGCCAACGCCGCCGTGATACCGGGCGCGTTCCACCCCGGCGACGAGTGGCAGTACGGCGATTCCACCGACTACGTGGCGGTCCTGGTGGAGAAGATCTCCGGCCAGTCGATCGACGACTTCCTGCGCGAGCGCATCTTCGAGCCGCTCGGCATGACCGACACCTACTACTACGTGCCGCAAGAGAAGGTGGAGCGGATGGCCTCGGTCTACCGGCCGGACGAGAACGGCAAGATCGAGCTGATGGTGTCGCCGACCTACGTCGAGCCGACCCGCATGTTCCGCGGCATCGCCGGCCTGGCGGGCACCGCGGCCGACTACCTCCAGTTCGCCCAGATGATCGCCAACGGGGGTGAGCTGAACGGGACGCGGCTGCTCGGGCGGATGACCGTCGACAACATGATCAGCAACCACATCGGCGCCGACCGGCCGGTCTACATCCGCGGCGGCGGCTACGGCTTCGGGCTCGGCTTCGGGGTGCTGACCAACTCCGCCCAGGCCCCCGACGCCCTTTCGATCGGCAGCTACACCTGGGGCGGCGCCTATGGGACGCTCTACTGGGCGGATCCGGTGGAGGACCTCATCGGGATCCTGATGATCCAGATCCGGCCCTACAACCACCTGAGCATCCGACCGCTCTTCTCGAACGTGGTGACGCAGGCGGTGGTCGACAGCCTCTCGGAGCAGAAGCCGACGATCATGGGGCGGCCGACGCCCCGGTAGGCATCGCGCCGGGCCGGTCGTCCTCGGAGGCGGCCGGCCCGGCCAGCATCCCGCCTCAGAGCACGCCCGGCCCCAGTCCCACAGCGCGGAGCGCCTCGTCGATCGCCCGTTGCGCGTCGCTGCCGGGGGCGAGGTCGGCCGCGGACTGGCGGATGAGCGCAGCGGTGATCGGCAGCGTCGCCATCGCCGGCATCAGGTCCCGCATCGCGCGGAAGAAGATCCGTTCGATCTCTCCCCGGTTGGCATCGCCGGCGCCCTCGACCGTCATGCCGCTGGTACGGTGCGTTCCACCCTCGATGGCCAGGTAGAAGGCGTGGCTCAGGATCAGCGAGTTCCAGTGGTCGCCGCCGTAGCCGAAATCGTCGTTGCGCAGGGTGCCGAAGTACTCGCCGCGGACGAAGATGTGCCCGGAGAAGTTCCAGAACCTGCCGTCACGCAGAGTGAGAGCGAAGTCGTAGCGGTCGGCATATGCATCCGGATAGAAGCCGTCTCGTAGCGACTTGGGGTCGATCATGGAACGAATGGCGCCTTCCTTGAAGTCGCCGCCGACGAGATAGTCCGCCGAGACGCCTTCGTCTTCATAGTAGAACCCCAGGGACTCGCCGAAGATGTCGGAGTAGCCCTCGTGGATGGCTCCGTCGCCCGAGTGGGCCAGGACGAACCGGCCGTCGTGGCACAAGGCCGGCACCAGCCCATCATCGAGCCCCTCCGGCGTCTCGACCAGGCCCGGGAACCGCGCGGTGTCGCACGTGTGCGTCTGTCCGAATCTGTCCGTGAAGCTCCGCGGGCCGAGTCTGGCCCCGAGGGGGCGGACGTTGAAGAGACCGAGGGGGCTGCCGGTGCGATTGCTGACCGAGAAGTGCGTCACGCCGTGCATCAGCTCGTGCCCGACGACGTCGAACAGCGTGTACGGCTCCTCGTTCGTCTCGTCGATCCGCCGCCCGTACCCGAACGCGCCGTTGCCCTCCGGGCCGAATGGCGGAGATGCGAAGAAGGCATTCGCGAAGCCGAGGTTGACCAAGCTGATGGTGCGCCCGTTCGCGCCGTCGACGCCCTCCCAGCCGTGCCGCGCGGAGAAGTAGTCGTAGAACCAGCCGGTGTAGGCGTGGGCTTCGACAACGGTCGGGTCGTCCCACTCGTTGTCGGCGTCGATCGCGTAGTCGTCCGCCGTCCAGACCGCTTCGCCCGGCGGCAGGCCCTCGATGAGGTGGTCGGTCATCAGGCGGTTGGCGCGCAGGAAGTTGAACCGGACATCGAGAGTGACGATCTCCGCCGGCCGCATCCGGTCGTGGGCCTGGAAGCGGCCGTCCTCCTCTGTCGTGCTCAGCTTCCGTTGGTTGCCCTGCGAGCCGGTGCCGGCGCCGACCGCAGCCTGCTGATTCTTCACCGCGTTGAGGCGGTGCAGGAGGCTGCCGTCGCCAGCGTCGGCGAAGTAGAAGTACCCGTCGCTCATGGCGACGGCGTAGGCCAGCGCGAACGAGCCGTCCGGCAGCGGCAGGATGCCGAGCGCCGGCTGCCCGCCGCCGACGACCTCTCCGCCGTGCATCTCCTCGAGCCGCGCGGCGACCTCCGCTCCCGACAGCGCCGGCGCGAAGTTCACGTCGATCCCCTGGTGCAGCGTGCCGAAGAGCGACACGGTGACGCCGGCCGGGTCGAGTTGCCGGGAGACCCCGCCGCCGAACACGGGAATGCCGGCATGGTACTGTGCCAGGTATTCGTGCGTGCGTCCCTCCAGGGAGGCGTCGCTCAGGTGCGACATGACGACGAGCTCGCCGGTCCGCGCCATGCCGTCGATCGACGCGTCCCACTGCCGCAGCTCGTCGACGCCCGCCGCGTGTCCGGCGGAGACGGAAAGTACGGCGGATTCCTGGGACGCGGCGTCCTGTTCCGCGGCCATGAGCCCGACCCCGACGAGGGCCGAGGCGATTGCGAGTCGTGTGGCGGTTCTCATTGCGTGTCGATCTCCCCTGCAGTCAGGCTTGCCAGGCATGGGTTCACCGTGCGTCGCCGCGTTCAGAACCGCAGGCGCAGGCCCACCGCGGTATGCAGTCCGCCCACCTCGATGTCGAGCGTTTCGCCGCTGACCGACGGGACCTCGACCATCGCGCGGCTGTAGCGGGTGAGCCAACCGACACCGACGTTGCCGGTGAAATAGAAGGCGACGTCGACTCCCACGTTGAAGCCGGCAGCGTCGGAAGACTCCTGGCCGGTGACCGCACTCGAGAACTCGGCGGTGTCGTAGGGATAGGCGTGGGTGAAGTTCACGTCGGTGACCAGTTGCTGCTTCACCTCGAAGAACGTGGGTCCGCCGAACCCGGTCACCGTGAACGAGCGGGTGACCGGCAGCACGACGAGCGCCTGCAGATGGATGGCCGTTTCTTCGCGGGTGAGAGGCGGCGACGTGCCGGAGATGGAGCGATCCCGGTCGAAGAAGATCGGATGCGGGACCTGTGCCGACACGCTGGCCGTTTCCTCGATCAGGAAGCGCGACACACCGACCCCGAGGGCGAAGTACGGCGCGACGCGCACCCCGCCGCTCACGTCGAGGAGCGTGGGGTTCTCGAAGCGATAGTCGCTCTCGAAGCGGGCCTGCTCCTGCGCCGCGGCCCCCGACACGATTTCGCGGTACACCCCGCCGGTTTCGGGGAAGGCGATGTCCTCCGAAAAGCCGCGGGTCTGCGTCTGCAGGCCGCCGTTGACGTTGACGAACACCCGCGCGTCTCCCGCGGGCGCCTGCGCGTGGGTCGGCGCCGCGCCGGCCAGCGTTGCGCCGGCGGCCGCCAGCCAGGCAATCAGCGGCATGTACGGTCGTGTATGTGCATGCGTCATCTACGGGTTCCTCTTGTCAAGGTGTTCACGTCGACCAACCCAATCGTGCAGCTCCGCTTGCGTCGGAGGATTGCACGGACGCCCGGCGTGCTCGCGGAGACCCGCCTTCTTCCCAAGTCGGCAGGCCTTCGAGAAGTGCAGGGTCGATACGGCCTGACCGATCGAGGCAACGCGGGCAACGGGTGTCGCTGGCTTTCGTATCCCTGTCCGGCCCCGTTCGAGGCAGGCGCTGGCGGCTGGGCGAATCCAGTCTAGTCCGGCCGCCGCGTGGGCGGCAAGCGCACCGCGACGCGTCCCACCCGTCCTCTCGACGGTGACCCGGACGTGCGCCGCTCCCGGCCCCGCCGCGGGTAGCGCCCTCTGCATCCGATTTCATCTTCGACGCCTGTGCGAACGGGTGTCAACCGGCGCTCCGTCGTTTTCCAATGGGAGGCGAGCTCGACGGGCCGGCGGGCGGACTTCCGCGGGAGCCGGCGGGCGAGTCGCGCCGCAGGTGAGAGCAGGCCGCGGCGGTAGCCGTCCCGGGCCGTATCCGCCGGTATACTCAGGCGCCGGGCCGGGCATGCGGCTCCGTCACGATTCAGCCCGCCGGCAGGAGACGTCGCCATGAGGTGGAAGCAGCCAATCGTCGTTGCCGCGGCTCTCGTGCTGGCCGCTGCGGCCGTTGCCGCGGGGCAGGCGGACCGTGAGGTCTTTCCGTTTCCGATCACCACGTTCGAGCTCGACAACGGGCTGAAGGTGGTGGGCGTCGACTACGACAGCCCCGGCATCGTCGCCTACTACACGGTGGTGCGGACGGGGTCGCGGAACGAGGTGGAGCCGGGATTCTCCGGCTACGCCCACTTCTTCGAGCACATGATGTTCCGCGGCACCGACAAGTACCCGACCGAGGCCTACAACGCGGTCGTCAAGCGCATCGGGGCCGACTCGAACGCCTTCACGACCAGCGACTGGACGACCTACTACATCGTGGCCAGCTCGGACGCGCTCGAGACGATCATGGACCTCGAATCGGATCGCTTCCGGAATCTGCAGTACAGCGAGGACGACTTCCGCACCGAGGCGGGCGCCATCCTGGGCGAGTACAACCTGAACTTTTCGAACCCGGTGTCGCTGCTGATCGAGAAGCTGCACGACCTCGCCTACACGACGCATCCGTACAAGCACACGACGATCGGGTTCCTGGAAGACATTCGGGACATGCCGAACCACTACGACTACAGCCTGCAGTTCTACGATCGCTATTACCGGCCCGAGAACTGCATCGTCGTCGTGGTGGGCGACTTCGACCAGGCCGAGCTGGCGCGGCTGGCGGCGGAGTACTACGGCGGATGGGAGCGCGGGAGCTTCGAGCCCGAGATTCCGCAGGAGCCGCCGCAGACCGAGGCGCGCTCGGCTCGCATAACCTGGCCCAACCCGACGCTGCCGTTCCTGATGATGGGCTATCACGCGCCCGCGTTCTCCGACGAGCGGATCGACATGCCGGCCCTCGACGTGCTGTCGCAGCTTCTCTTCTCCGAGACCTCGCCGCTGTTCCGCAAGCTCTACCTGGAGGAGCAGGTGGTCGACGCGCTGCAGGGAGGCGCGCTCGACAGCCGCGACGCGCCGCTGTTCACGATCATCGCGCGCATCACCGACCCGACCCGGATCGAGTACGTGCGCGACGCCGTCATCGACGAGATCGAGCGCATGAAGACCGAGCCGGTCGACGAGGCCGTGCTCGCGGCGACCAAGTCCCACATGCGCTACGGCTTCGCGATGGGGCTCGACAACCCGGGCGGCATCGCCCGGACGCTGGGCCACTATCTGCAGCTTACGGAGGATCCGGCGACGGTGAACCGGGTCTACGAGCTGTACGACGCCGTTACCCCGGAAGACGTCATGACGGTGGCGAACGCCTATTTCGCGGACACCAACCGGACCGTGGTGATCCTGACCCAGGAGGAAGCACGATGACCGCGCTGGCAGCAGGACGGGCAAGCACGCCGGCGGTTTCGACGCGGCGGTTCGCGGCGGGTGGCGGCTTCGGGGCGGCCGCCGCGCTCGGCCTCGTGCTCGCCGTGCTCGCCGGGGCCGCCGTGGCCGGCTGCGGCGCGGCGGGATCGAGCGCCGAAGATGCCGGCATCATCGCATTGCCGACCCCGAACTCGCCGCTGGTGACCCTGCGCATCGGTTTCCGCACCGGCTCGGTCGACGATCCGGCAGGGAAGAACGGCCTGAACGCCCTGACCGCAATGATGATGGGGCGGGGCGGCACCGAGGCGCTGAGATTTCAGGAGATCACCGAGGCGCTCTATCCCTGGTCCGCGTCGATTCGCGCGCAGTCCGACAAGGAGATGACGGTGCTGGTCGGCGAGGTGCACCGCGATCACCTGGAGCCGTTCTTCGCCATCGTGCGCGATTTGGTGGTGGCGCCGCGGTTCGACGAGTCGGACTTCGTTCGGAACCGGGACTTCCTGACCAACACCGTCGTCTCCACGCTGCGCGGCAGCGACGACGAGGAGTTGGGCAAGGAGGCCCTGAACGCGATGCTGTACGCCGGGCATCCGTACGCGGCGCCCACCGTCGGGACCGAAGAAGGTCTGGCCGCCCTGACCCTGGACGACGTGCGGGCGTTCCACCGCGACCACTACACGCGCGCGCGGGCGCTCGTCGGCGTGTCGGGCGGCTATCCCGACGGCTTCGTCGAGCGTATCGAGCAGGAGATTCTCTACCGGCTGCCGGCGGGCGGAGCGGAGCGCGCCCCGCTGCCGGCGCCGCGGGCGCTCGACGGCCGCGAGCTGCTGGTGGTCGACAAGGACGCCATCGCCACGGCCATCTCCATCGGTTTCCCGATCGATCTGACCCGCGCCGGCGACGACTTCTACGCCCTGCTGGTGGCCAACTCCTACTTCGGCGAGCACCGCACGTTCAACGGCCTGCTGATGAACAAGATGCGGGGGCAGCGCGGCCTCAACTACGGCGATTACTCCTATATCGAGAACTTCATCCAGGACGGCGGGTCCCGCCTGCCGATCCCCAACATCCCGCGCAGCCGGCAGTTCTTCAGCATCTGGATCCGGCCCGTGCCGCACCACAACGCGCACTTCGCGCTGCGGCAGGCGGTGCGCGAGCTGCACGTCCTGGTCGACGAGGGGCTGTCGGTGGAGGACTTCGAGGCGACGCGCGAGTTCCTGCTCAACTACTCGAAGCTCTACGTGCAGACGACCAGCCGCCGGCTCGGCTACCACATGGACTCGGCCTTCTACGGCGGGGAGTACTTCATCGACGAGATCCAGCGGCGCCTGACGGCGCTGACCGTCGACGACGTCAACGCGGCGATCCGCCGCCACCTGCAGTACGACGACCTGGCCATCGCCGTCGTCACCCGCGACGCCGAGGCGTTTCGCGACGCGCTGCTGGCCGGCGAGCCCTCTCCGGCGACCTACAACACGGCGGTGACGGAGGAGATTCGGGCGGAGGATGCGTTGATCGAGGGCTTCGATCTGGCGATCAATCCGGACCGCGTGCGGGTCGTCCCGGTGGAGGAGATGTTCCGGGCCGTCGAGGCGGGGCAAGGGTAGGCCGCTACGAATAACGTCGTACGAAGTCCGCCGTAGTAGACAGGCGCGTCGGCTCGTTCAGCGCGCCCTGCCGGTACCCGGCGGGATCGACCTCGATCTCCCGGAAGCCGGCCGCGCGGAAGCGGGCGGTGACGTCGGCCAGCAGCGCCGCGTCGTGGAAGCGGGCGACCTCAGCGGGCGCCACCTCGATGCGGGCCCGTTCGTCGAAGTAGCGGACCCTGCAGATCGAGAAGCCGTGCTCGCGCAGCACCCGCTCGCAGGCGGCCACCCGTGTCAGCCGTTCGGGGGTGATGGCGGTTCCGTACGGGAAGCGGCTCGACAGGCAGGCGAGCGCGGGCTTGTTCCAGACCGGCAGTTCGAGCCGGCGCGCCGCCTCCCGGATATCGGCCTTGGTGAACCCGGCGTCGTCGAGGGGCGAGCGCACGCCATGTTCCTTCGCGGCTTGTCGTCCCGGCCGGTGGTCGCCGCGGTCGTCCACGTTGAAGCCGTCCACGACGTGGTGGGTTCCGAGCCGCGCCGCCTCGCGAACCGCCCGGCCGTAGACCTCCACCTTGCAGAAGTAGCAGCGGTTGGCCGGGTTGGCTGCATAGCGCGGATCGTCGACCTCGGCGGTGTCGACGAGCAGATGGCGGGCGCCGAGTTGCTCCGCGAGCCGGCGAGCGGCGGCACCCTCCTCGGGGACGAGACTCGGGGAGACCGCGGTCAGCGCGACGGCGCGATCATCGAGGACGCTGACCGCCTCGGCCAGCAGATAGCCGGAGTCGACGCCGCCGGAGAAGCACACGACCACGCGGTCGAGGTCGGCAAGCTGCCGGCGGAGAAGGACGATCTTGGCGTCCAGGGTCTTCATGGCGTCATAATCACCGGTCGCCGTTAGTGTAGCGTTACGCGCCCGGCCGCACGCGTCGCCGGCTTCCCGTCACCCCGATGCCCGATCCGATCCAGACCACGACGCTGTTGCTCGGGACCGCCGCCTCGCTGGCGGTAGTCCATACCCTGCTCGGGATCGACCATTCGCTCCCGTTCGTCGCCCTCGGCCGCGCCCGGGGCTGGGCGCTCCGGCGCACGCTGCTGGTGACGGCGCTGTGCGGCGGCGGGCACGTCGCTTCCTCCGTCGTCATTGGTGCGGTCGGGGTCGGTCTCGGCATCGCGACCGACGCGCTGCTGTGGCTCGAGTCCGCGCGTGGCGAGCTGGCGGCGGCGCTGCTGATCGGTTTCGGTCTCGCCTACGCGGCATGGGCCGTGTGGAGGGGGCTTCGCGGGCCGGACGCGGCATGCCTGCATGGCGGATCGGCCGGCGCCGACCGCGTCACGCCGTGGGCGCTCTTCATCGTGTTCGTGCTAGGGCCGTGCGAGCCGCTCATCCCGCTGATGGTGGTCCCGGCCATCGCGCGCGACTGGCTCGCTGTCGCGGCCGTGGTCGGCGTGTTCGGGCTGTTGACGGTCGCGGTGATGCTGGCGGCGGTGGCCGCGGCGTGGCGCGGCGTCACGTTGCTGGGTGCCGGCCGCATCGGCCGGCACGCGGACGTCGCGGCGGGGCTCGTCGTGGCGGCGAGCGGTGCCGCGGTGCTCTTCCTCGGGCTGTAGGAAACCCGCTGATCCGGACCCGACCATGCTCTACGACATCCTCCTGATCACGATCGGATTCGCCCTGGTCGCCAAGGGGGGCGATCTGTTCGTGGACTCCAGCGTCAGCATCGGCCGTGCGCTCCGGATTCCCCGCTTCGTCATCGGCGGGACGCTGGTGAGCCTGGCCACCACCGGGCCGGAGCTGGTCGTGTCGGCCACCGCTGCGACGATGGGCGATTCCGGCATCGCGCTCGGCAACGCGGTGGGTTCCTGCATCTGCAACATCGGGCTGATCGTGGGGACCGTGGCGCTGATCATGCCGGTGCAGGTCGACAGGCCGGACTTCATCCGGCGGGCCGGCTGGATGGTCGGCGGCGGCCTGCTCGTCGTCGGGTTTTCCTGGGACCTGTCGATGGACCGGATGTACGGCGGCCTGCTGCTGGCCCTGGCCGTCGCCTACCTGGGCTGGGATCTGCTGGGCATTCTGCGGTCGCGGCGCGAGTCCGGGGAGGAGACGCAGGACGGGGACGCCGCCAGCGGGTTGCCGAAGGCGGTCGGTTGGTTCGCCGTCGGCGGCGCCTGCGTTCTGGCGGGCAGCTACCTGCTCGTCGAGTCGGGCCAAGGGTTAGCGCGCGCGCTGGGTGTGCCGTCGTCCATCATCGGCTTCTCGGTCATCGCCATCGGAACGTCGCTGCCGGAGCTGGTGACCGGCGTGACCGCGGCGCGCAAGGGGGTGCCGGACCTGTCGCTGGGGAACATCATCGGGGCGAACGTGCTGAACCTGCTCCTCATCGTCGGCCTGTCCGGGACGATCCAGCCGCTGGTCCTCGATCGCTTCAGCCAGTGGTACGGCTTCCCCTGGCTCGGCATCTTCTTCCTGACCATCGTCGGCGTGGTCCTGAAGAACGGTGTCGTGCGGCGCGCGGCGGGCATCGGCCTGCTGATGCTCTACGTGCTCTACATGATCGGCCTCGTGTCGGTGCCGGCGCTCTCGTGAAGGTGGGACCGCGGCCGGATCGGGTTCGGTTCCCGCATGCGCTAGCATCAGCAGAGGGCGACCGGCATGCTGGAACGACTGCACGTACGTAATCTCCGCGGCTTCGGTGAGCTTCGGATCGACGAACTGGGCCGGATCAATCTCGTTGCCGGCCGAAACAACGCGGGCAAGACCACTCTGCTGGAGGCGGTTTTTCTGCTCGGCGGAGCGGCTGACGGGCACATGGCGGTCAACCCCGACCTGCTCCGTGGCATCGATGCGGACGAAGTTCGGAGGTCGGAGACGTTCTGGAAGCCGCTGTTCTCCGATCTAGACACGGGCAGGGCACTCGTGATTTCCGGCGACCACTCGGTCGTCGGGCACATCGAGCAGAGAATCACATGGGAGAGACCGATCTCGACGGAGGTCTTTCCCGGCAAGCACGACGGCGCATTGGCGGCGACCTCTTCCGGCGGACGTTCACTCCGATTCAGGTACGTCGATCCGGTAGCCGGCGCGATCGAAAGTGAGGCACGGGAGGCGGGAAGAAAGGTGACCGTCGTTCGACAGGACCCGTACGTTCCATTTCCCCGAAGAATGCTCCTGCCGGGAAGCGGGCACCCGTACGCCGACGCCATGCTGCTGGGCCATTTGAGAAAGCAGAAGCGCGGAGATCTGCTCGTGGACGCCCTCCGCGTCGTCGATTCCAGGTTGCAGGGCATCGAGGACAATTCGTCCAGTGGCGAACCCATGATCTGGGTCGACATTGGGTTGCGGGAACTCGTGCCGTTGTCGATCCTGGGAGCGGGCATGACGCATGTCGCCCGTATCTTTCTGGTGATCGCGTCCACGCCGGGCGGCGTGGTGCTTGTCGATGAAATCGAGAACGGACTGCACCACTCCGTGCTGCCGGACGTATGGCGCGTGGTCGCGAAGGCTGCAGAGCAGTTCAACGTACAGGTATTCGGGACGACGCACAGTTTCGAGTGCATCGAAGCAGCACACGAGGCTCTCGGATCGGAGGGCTTTCGACTGCATCGCCTCGAAGTCATCGATGGCGAGAACCGCTGCGTGACGTTGAGTCCGTCTGCGATCAGCGGGGTGATTCGCCACAACATGGAAATCCGCTGACCATGGCGACCGAGCGTATCGAACGGGAGATTCAGCTCCTCGTGGAAGGCAGGGACGAGCGGAATTTCTTCGAGGCGCTCCTCGAGCACTTGCAGATCGCCGACGTTCAGCTTCAGGTCCTCGACGGCAAGGATCGACTACGGGAGTCTCTCGATACGCTTGCAGGGGCCACCGGTTTTCGAACGGTGAAGAGCATCGGCATCGTTCGTGACGCGGACGAGTCGGCTGTAGCTGCATTCCAGAGCATCCAGACCTCGTTGAGGAATGCCAATCGGGTCGTCCGGACGTGGTCAGGCGTGGAATTCCCGGTGCCGGATCGTCCAAAGCAACGTGCCGGTGCGGGACCTTCTGTAAGCGCGTTGATATTGCCTGGCGACGGAGAGAATGGAATGCTCGAGACGCTGCTGTGCAGGACCTTCGCCGGTACCGAGATGGAGCGTTGCGTCGATGTCTTTCTGCAATGTGCCGAAGAGTCAGGCAGTCCCATTCACCGGCGCGACAAGTCGAGAGCGCACGCCTGGCTGGCGACCAGACAGGACCCGCACGTATCGGTGGGCGTGGCGGCGCAGAAGGACTACTGGGACTTCGACCACGAGGCGTTCGATGGCGTACGTCGATTTCTGAGGGCCTTGGCGCAGGAGCGGCCTGCGACATAGAGACGGGCGCGCCCCGGCGACGTACATGTTGCGGAGCGTGCTGACGTTCGGCAGGGCACCGGCAGTGCTCCGTGGCGACTGTCGCGGCACTGGCGTCCTCTCAGGGCCACAGGTCGCCGAGGCTGAAGGTGATCGCATCGAAGGGGCGGATGCACACCGGATCGGCGTCCTTGGCCGTCGCGATCAGCACCCAGTGCCCTTCACGCATCTCGAACGCCTCTAGGGTGCGGTCCGCCGGGTCCACGAGCCATAGGTGTCCCACTCCTTCGCGGGCATAGATCGGACGCTTGCCATGCAGGTCGAGTTTGCGCGTCGAAGCGGAGAGCACTTCGCACACCCAATCCGGGGCCAAGGCGACGTAGGCCGCGTCGGGATAGTCGGGCATCCGCTTCCGGCGCCACCCTGCCAGGTCCGGCACCAGGACGTCCTCGCCAAAATGCAGCTCGGGCTCGTCGATGATCCACCACCCGCCCGGACCGCCGCGGCCCCTGTCGAAGGGTCCCGTGAGCTCGCCGCCCAGACGGGAGCTCGCAAGCGCATGCGGCATGGCGGGCCGCGGTTGGGTGTGCAGGGTCCCATCGACGATTTCGGCCACTCGATGCGCGGGGGCGTCGAGCACGTCCTGGTAGGTGGCTCGCGCGGGCGCTTCGGACTTGTCGCGCCGGGCCGCGGTGCCGGCGCCGTTCATCGCCCTCTCCTTCGCGCCAGCCGGGGATGACGGACAGTGCACATGTTGAGGACGGCGCGGAATGCCCGCTTGCGGGCGAGTCCGCTTCCCTGCATGAGAGTCAGCTTACCCGATGGGTGACGGCAGGCGTAATCGGACCCCGGCACGGTGGCGGTGTCGTCGAACCCGCGGACGCGGCGAATCCTTGACGTCAGGCCTCGTGTCCGGCCAGCAGCTCGCCGCGCAGGACGGTCACCGCCTGACCGGACAGCGCGACCCGTTCGTCGTGCACGCGGACCCGGACGAGACCACCGCGCTCGGAGGCCTGCCACGCCGTGAACGTATTCCGGCCGAGCCGGCGTTGCCAGTAGGGGCCCAGGCAACAGTGGGTCGACCCGGTCACTGGATCCTCGTCGATGCCGGCGTGCGGGGCGAAGTAGCGCGACACGAAATCGAAGCGGTCCGTCTCGGCCCGCGCCGTCACGATGACGCCGCGGGCGTCGATCTCCCGGAGGCGCCTGAAGTCCGGGGCCAGACGGCGCACCGTCGCCTCTGCGTCGACCTGGACGAGGTAGTCGAAGCGGTTGCGCCCGACGTAGGTCGGCTCGGTCCCGAGAGCATCGGCCAGACCGTCCGGAATGGCCGCCGGCTCGTCCGGTTCCGCCGGGAAGTCCATCTCGATCCAACCGCCGCGCAGGACCGCCGACAAGCGGCCGGACCGGGTGTGGAAGACGGCCGGCGTGTCCGGGGCAAGGTGGTTTTCTTCCCACAGCACGTGGGCGCTCGCCAGGGTCGCGTGGCCGCACAGGTCGACCTCGACTGCCGGCGTGAACCAGCGAAGGTCGAATCCGCCATCGTCGCGGCGCACCAGGAAAGCGGTCTCCGACAGGTTCATCTCGCGCGCAACGCGCTGCATCCAGGAAGCGTCGGTCGGGCGGGGCAGCAAGCAGACTGCCGCCGGGTTGCCCTTGAACGGCTCGCTGGTGAAGGCATCGACCTGAGTGATTGGCAGAGGCAACGGTGTCGCTCCCGATCAGGATATCCCAGGGTGAGCGGAAGTCATCATCGAGCCACCGGGAACAGCGGGCCGTGGAGTATCGTCATGCCTTGGAGTCGCGCCAAAACAGGGATGCGGGAAGATGGCGGACCGATCGCGCTCCGCCGCCGGAGGCACAGCGGAGCTTCGTTGCGTGTCACCGCCGGTGGACATCCGGTGACCGGCGGAGGACACGGCATGTTCGGTACGCGTCATCCCGTCGGTGCTCCGGTGCGGCGCGCCGCGACCATCGCCCGGTACGCGTCTTGCTTCCCCAGAACCCGGAACGAGGATGCCGGTGTTCCCGATGGCGCAACTTGCGTGGACGTTCGGCGAATGATGAGCGAGGGTTCGGAGGCTACGTGATGCAGCGGCTCCGCAGGACCACGTGGCACGCCCTGGCCATCCTTGTCGTGCTAGCGGCCGATCCGACGGCGCTTGGCGCGCAGGACGACGACAACGAGCTCGACCGCTTCATGGAGCGCGTGCTGGAGCAGCGCGAGCGGAACGCGGCAGTCCGGCTGCAGTACGTGCTCGACGAGCGGTCGCAGTTTCGGCTCTCGGGACCGGGAGGCGCGGTCCTGTGGGGTTTCCGCGGCGAGTACACCTGGTACGAGCGCGACGGTTTCTTCGTGCGGAGTCCGGTCCGCGTCGACGGCGTGACGATAGACGATTCGCGCCGGCGCGATTACGAGGCGCGATGGCTCGAGCGGGAGCAGCGGCGCCGCGTGCGGCGCCGGGAAGAGCGCGGGTCGCCGACGCGTGTTTCGCAACGGTCGACGCGCGACAACGTGGAGCTGGCCATCGAGCGCCTGTGGGGCGCCCGCATCGACGACGAGCTGTTGCTCGACGGCATCACGGAGCAGGCTCGGACGTGGGGCGACGACCACGCCGCGATCACGGCGGCCGCCGCCCGGATTCTCGAGGCGGCGGGAGGCGTATCGGCGGTAGGGTTCGAACGCGCCGTGCAGCGGACGCGCGACGGGTTCGCGATGCTGGAGACCGGCCGCCTGCTCCCCGACGAGGTGGCGGGTGTGTTGGGCCGTGCCGTCGCGTCGATCGCACCGGCCGCGCCATCCGCGACGGAGCAGGAGTTCGCCGGGTTTCTCGAGCTGTTCGACCTGGCCGTGCGGTTCGAGCTGCCGCTGGCGGCGGTGGACACGACGCCGGCCGAAGCGCACGCGGATCCCGAGGTGGCCAGGGTCCGCGCCGCCGCCCTCGCCGAGCGCCGCGCCGCGCTGTCGGCGTTGGCCGGTGCGGCGGCGGGAGGGGACGAGATTCGGGCGCCGGGGTCCGGGGACCCCGTGTGGAGCAATATCGAGCCCCGCTTCGTCTCCGACGCGTACTTCCTGGACTTCGATTTCGAACCCGGCAACTACTACCTGGTCGGTCGCGAAACGCTGGACGGGCACGAGGTCCTGCGCATCGAGTACTACCCGGAGCGGCTCTTCACCAGGCCCGACGAGGGCGAGCCCGACGGAGACGGGGAGCGGGCACGCGACGCCAACTCCGAAGCCCAGGGTTCGGAGAGGAGATCGGTTTCGGTTGGCGGCGGCGATCGCGAGGCGGCGGCGATGGAGAAGACCAGCCTCGTCACCCTCTGGATAGAGCCGGAGCAATACCAGATCGTGCGCTACACCTTCGACAACCTCGGCTTCGATTTTCTGCCGGGGCGCTGGCTGTTCCGCCTGGACGATCTGACCGCGTCGATGACGATGCGCCAGCCCTTTCCGGGAGTCTGGCTGCCGGCGCGCATCGACATGCGGGCCGCGTTGTCGCTGGCGACGGGGACGTACGAGGCGACGGCCACGCGCACGTACGCGAACTACCGCGAAGCGGAGACGGGTGGTCGCGTGCGAACGGTCGAACCGGGCGTGCCGCGATGACTCGACGTCGCTGTCCGAACCGCATGCCCGGCGCGTTCCTCACAGCGGCGGTCGCTCTTGCGCCCATTCTCACGCCTCTCCCACCCGGCCTTCTTGCTCAGGCGCCGCCGCCGGAGACGGTCGTCGATCTCCGGATCCATGGCAACCACACCATGCCGGACGCCGAGGTGCTGGCGCTCGCCGGTGTCGCGGTCGGGGACGTCGTCGACCAGGTCGCCGTCGATGCCATCACCGAGCGCCTCGAAGCCAGCGGGCGCTTCCAGGAGGTCGAGGTGCGCAAGCGATACCGCTCGCTCACCGCGACGGACCGCATCGCGCTGATCATCGTGGTGCGGGAGCGGCCGCGGGCATCGATTCGGAACCCGGTGGTGCGATCGCTCGCCCGCCTTGCCGGGCAGTCGATGTGGTTGCCCGTCCTGCGCTACGACGAAGGGTACGGGGTCTCCTACGGCGCGCGTTTCAGCCTCGTGGATGTGTTGGGGGAAGGGAGCCGGGTGTCGGTGCCGGCGACCTGGGGAGGCGACAAGCGCGTGACGATGGAGGTGGAGAGACCGCTGTCCCGCGGGTCCGACCGCGTGCGGGCCGGCGGGTCGCACGGACGCCGGACGCATCCGTACTTCGGGGTCGAGGATCGGCGGACGCGGGCCTGGGTCGGCTTCGATCGCGATCTGGGGAACGGACTGCGCGCGGGCGCGGAGGCGGCGTGGGAAGATGTCGGGTTCGTCGGTCCGGCCGACCGGCTCACGCGGCTGACCGTCGGTCTGGATTTCGACGGCGTCTCGGCCGGCGCGTTCCCGCGCGACGACGTGAAGCTGCGCGCCGCGGTCGAGCGGATGGGAATCGCGGGACGATCGGGCGCCGTCATCCGGCCGCGCATCGACGCGCAGGCGTTCAAGGGGGTGGGAGGACAGGCGGTTCTGGCTGCGCGCTTCCTGTTCGAGGGGGCCTCCGCGGCATTGCCGCCCTACGAGAAGGCCCTGCTGGGCGGCGGCGGCAACCTGCGCGGGTGGCGGGTGGGCGCAAAGGTGGGAGATCGCCTCGCGGCGGCCTCGATCGAGCTCCGGTTGCCGCTGGGCTCGCCGATTTCCATGGGGAACGCCGGGGTGCGCTTCTTCTACGACACGGCCGCCGTGTACGACGCCGGGCGGTCCCTGAGCGACCAGCGGTTCGTGAAGGGGGCCGGCGCCGGCGTCTTCCTGACCGTACCTTTCGGCAGCCTGCACCTCGACGCCGGGCACGATTTCCGCGGCTCGGTGCGGATCCACGCCGGCGCCGGGCTCGGCTTCTGAGGTGGTCCGGGTCCGCCGGGCGGCCAATCGGATCGGGCTTCCCCGAACCGCTCCAATCGCGGCGCTATAATCCGCCGTGGCCGCCGCGCGACACTTTCGTACCTTCCTCTTCGACCTCGACGGGACGCTCATCGATTCGATCCCGCTCATCATGGCGTCGTTCCGCCACACGATGCGGACGCACCTGGGGGCCGTGCCGGACGACACGGCCTGGCGGGCCGGCTTCGGCACGCCGCTCCGGCCGCAGCTTCGCAAGTTCGCGCGGGACGACGAGCATGCCTCGCGAATGGTCGATACCTACCGCGCCTATACCGACGCGCATCACGATCGGCTCCTGAAGTCCTACGCGGGCATAGAGGGTGCGCTCGGCGCACTCCGCGGCGCGGGCGCGCAACTGGCCGTCGTCACCAGCAAGACGCACGCGCTGGCCCGCCGCGGTCTGGCGCGCTGCGGGCTGGAGGAGTTCTTCGGCGTACTGATCGGCGCCGACGACGTGCG
This sequence comes from Acidobacteriota bacterium, assembly GCA_009861545.1. Classification (NCBI taxonomy): domain Bacteria; kingdom Pseudomonadati; phylum Acidobacteriota; species Acidobacteriota bacterium. The sequence continues at coordinate 21,287 of VXME01000029.1, forward strand.
GGAGCACAAGCCGCACCCCGCGCCGGTGCTGGCGGCATTGGGCCGACTCTCGGCCGATCCGGCCGACGCGATCTTCATCGGCGATTCGCCCCACGATATCGAGGCCGGGCGTGCCGCCGGGGTGCAGACCGCGGCCGCCCTCTGGGGGCCGTTCCCGCGCGAGGCGCTGGCGCAGGCGTTGCCGCATCACTGGCTTGCCGAGCCGACCCGCATCGCCGCGCTTGCACGGTGACGGCGCTCGCCGATCTCGTCGTCATGTCGACTGTCGGAAGCCGTGCGCCTGACAGGGGCGAGGCTGCACCACGTCCGCCGACTTCGATACCATTCCGGGCATGGAGTCGCACTCGACGGTGAGTCCCGCGCTGCCCCCCGGCTACGAGCCCTACGCCTACGAGGATCCCTTCGAGGACCACGTCGGGCCCCTGGGCTACAAGATCGAGGGAAACCGGATCTCGTTCGCATTCCAGGCGGACGGCCGGCACGCCAACACCAGCGGCACGCTGCACGGCGGCATGCTGATGACCTTCGCCGACTTCGCGCTGTGCCTGACCGCGGTCTGGGATCAGCCGGGGGAAAAATGCGTCACGGTGTCCTGCAACTGCGAATTCGTGGCCGCGAGCGAGCCGGGCCAGTTGATCGAGGCGGCCGGCGAGGTGGTGCGCCGGACGCGCTCGCTGACTTTCGTGCGCGGGCAGATCTCTACCGGCGACCGGGTTCTCATGAACTACAGCGCCATCGTCAAGCGGATTCCGGGCGGCCGTCCGCCGGCCGCGGGCTGAGTCCGTGACGCAACCGGAGAACCTGGCGCGGACGACGCCGGACAGCGGTTCGCGCCGCGGGCGGGCGCTCGATGCGGACGATGCGCGCAGCGACCTATAATTCGCATCTGACCGCTCTGCAATTGGAGGAAACGATGATGCGCGATCGCAATGTTTCTGTCGGCGCCGTGGCCTGTGCGTTCGTTCTCGTCCTGTCCTGCGCCGTCACGTCCGCGCTCGCCCAGCAGGGGGCGGTCGACGGGCAGTGGCGCGCCTACGCCGCCGACAACGGCGCAACGAAGTACTCGCCGCTGGACCAGATCGGTGCCGGCAACGTGGATCAGTTGCAGATCGCCTGGACGCGCCCGACGGTCGACCAGTCGATCCTCGACGTGGTTCCGAATCTCGGCTACAACAACGCCAACCGCTCGACGCCGCTGATGGTCGACGGCGTCGCCTACGCGCCGAACGCGGTCGGCCTGGTCGAGGCCTGGGATCCGGCGACCGGCGAGACGATCTGGGTGCAGCAGCCCTTCGAGGAGGGGCCGGCGGGCTTCCGAGGAGCGGGCCACCGCGGCATCGCCTTCTGGACCGACGGGACCCAGCGGCGCATCATCGCCCACCGTGGCGAGTGGCTGTACGCGCTCGACCCGGCGACCGGCGAGCCGTATCGCGACTTCGGCGACAACGGACGGGTCGATTTGAAGACCGGCCTGGCCGAGGGGGCGCGCTACCGCTGGGGCGGCGCGCCGACCGTCGTCCGCGACACGGTCGTGATGGGCCAGTCGATGGGCGACACGTTCTTCACGAAGGAGGACATCCGCGGCGACGTGCGCGCGTTCGATGTCCGCACCGGCGATTTGAAGTGGGTCTTCCACACCATCCCGCAGGCGGGCGAGTACGGGACCCAGACCTGGGGCGACGGCTCGTGGGAGTACAGCGGCCACGCGCCGGTCTGGTCGCTCTTCGCGGCCGACGAAGAGCTCGGATACGTCTACATGCCGACCTCCTCGGCGACCAACGACATGTACGGCGGGCACCGGCCGGGCGACAACCTGTTCTCGCAGTCGATCGTCTGTGTCGACGTCGAGACGGGCGAGCGCGTCTGGCACTACCAGCTCGTGCACCACGGCCTGTGGGACTACGACATCCCGGCCGCACCGATCCTGGCCGACCTCACTGTCGACGGGCGCGACGTCAAGGCCGTGATCCAGATAACGAAGCAGGCGTTCGCCTTCGCGTTCGACCGCGTGACCGGCGAACCGATCTGGCCGATCGAGGAGCGTCCCGTGCCGCAGTCGAACACGCCGGGCGAGGTCACCTCCCCGACGCAGCCGTTTCCGACGAAGCCGCCGGCGTTCGATCGCCAGGGCGCGACCGTCGAGAACCTGATCGACTTCACGCCGGAGCTGCGCGAAGAGGCGCTGGAGATCGTCGAGCGCTACACCATCGGCCCGATGTTCACGCCGCCGTCGGTGCGCGGCGCCGGGCCCAACGACAACCAGGGGACCATCCAGCTTCCCGGTTCGCAGGGCGGCGCGGACGTTCAGGGCGCCGCGTTCGATCCGGAGACGAACTACCTCTACATTCCGTCGATCACCTCGCCGTTCGTCGCCGACATCCTCGAGGGCAACCCCGACCGCACCAATCTGGCCTACATCAAGGGCACGCGGCAGTGGATCGGCGGGCCCCGCGGGCTGCCGCTGTTCAAGCCGCCCTACGGGCGCATCACCGCCTTCGACATGAACACCGGCGAAGAGGTGTGGATGGTGCCGAACGGCCACGGGCCGACCGACCACCCGGCCATCGCCCACCTGAACCTCGGCCGTCTCGGATCCCCGGGCCGCCCGGGGCCGCTGCTGACGAAGACGCTGCTCTTCATCGGCGAGGGGTCGGACGTCGGCATCCGGGCGGGCGGCCGCGTTATGGACGGGATGCCGCTCAACATCGTGACCAACTACGGCGAGCCCTGGTTCCGCGCCTACGACAAGGCGACCGGCGACGTCGTCTGGGAGATGGAGCTCGAGGCGGGGACGACCGGCGTTCCGATGACCTACCTGCACGAGGGCAAGCAGTACATCGTCGTGCCGATCGGGGGCCGCGAGGTGCCCGGCCAGTGGGTCGCGCTCAGCCTGCCCTAGCGCGGGCAGGTCTGAATCGGATCGTCGGGATCATGTAGAGTGACGCCGGCGGCGCCAGTGGTGTCGCCGGCTTTCTTTTCGGGGCCGCCGCCATGGTGACGAGACTCTATGTCGACAATTTCCGGTGCCTGGTCAACTTCGAGTTGAAGCTCGACGAGACGAACATTCTTCTTGGGCCCAACGGTAGCGGGAAGACCTCGGTCCTGGATGTCCTGCGCCGAATCCGGGATCTCGTTGCGCGGGGAGTCAGAACCCGCGAGGCTTTCCAGGTAGGCGACCTCTCTCTGCTACAGAAGCGTAGCGAGCAGCGTTTCGAGCTCGACTTGCAAATCGCCGGGAGCGCCTACCGCTACGCCCTGTGCATCCAGCCTGCCGGCGATCGCAGCGGGATGCAGCTTAGCGAGGAGATACTTGAGCACAACGGCAGACCAATCCTGGTGTTTCAGGAAGGCACCCTGCGACTGTACGACGACGACGGCGCCCAGACACCTTCGTTTCCTGTCGAATTGGGAGGATCCGGCGTCGGCCTCGTGAGGACGAGCTCAAGCACCCGGAGACTGAATGACTTCAGGCAGGTGATGGCAGGTCTTGTCATTGCGGGACCGTGTCCGCCACTCTTCAGGTCCGAGACGACGAGCGAGGACGAGTATCTCGAACCATTGATGCAGAACTTCGTGGCCTGGTACAGATACGCCGCGCAGGAGAACATGGGTGCCATTGCAGGCTTATTTGGCGCGCTTGGCGAGGCACTTCCAGGATTCGAATCCATGGACTTGGCCGAATCGGGAGAGAATACCCGTGCGCTCAAGGTGGCGTTTCGTAGACCGACTGACGAACGCGGGGTGGACCGCTACGGTTTCGGTCAGCTTTCCGACGGTCAACGGATGCTCATCGCGTTGTATTGTCTCGTCTTCTTGTCGACGAACCGCCGCGTGTCACTGTTCCTCGACGAACCGGACAACTATCTCGCCCTTCGAGAGGTTCAACCATGGCTCGCCGAGGTCGTTGGGCGTTGTGGAAGTGTGCTTGATCAGGCAGTGGTAGCCTCTCATCATCCCGTAACGATAGATTACATGGCCGGCGCGAAGGGCAGGTGGTTCTACCGGGACGGGAACGGCCCGGTGCGGGTCGGCAACGAGCCGCAAACAACGGGCGATGGCATCTCGCTGTCGGAGACAGTCGCACGAGGCTGGGACCGAGAGTGAGCGGAGTCAGCATCACACTCCTCTGCGAGGACTTGCAGACGGATGCGTTCGTGCGCCGGTTCCTGAGGCACCGCAACTTCCGCGGCCGGGACATCCGTACGCTCCCCCTTCCCGGCGGTCGCCAGTCGGGCGAGCAATGGGTTCGCGAACGCTATCCGACGGAACTGCGAGCAATTCGCAGAAGGCAGGGCGTCTACCTGATAGTTGTAACGGACGCGGACACCCATTCGACAGCGGTTCGACGTGCGCAGTTGGACGCGGCGTGCGACGAGAAGGAGACTCGGAGAAGAGACGACAATGAGCCGGTTCTCGTGATTGTGCCGCGGAGGAACATCGAGACGTGGCTGGCGTTTCTCGGCGGAATGACGGTCGATGAGGACACGAAGTACCGGAAGCTGAAGCGCGAGGGAGACTGCGTCGCTCAGGCGGACGCCCTGTTCAGGATGTGTCACGAGGTGCAGAGGCTCGACGAAGGTGCTCCGCCTTCGCTACGAGAGGCATGCGAGGAGTACCCCAAGCTCCAGCGGTAGACTCGCATCAGCGACCCTCTCATCGGCCATCTCTCAGTACTGCAGAAGCACAGCCTTGCCGGCTACGCGGCGTTCAAGGGAGAGGAGCGCTTGCTTGACCGACAGGCCGCCGCCGTAGCCGGTGAGCGTGCCGTCGGCGCCGACGACACGGTGGCAGGGCACGACGATGGCGAGCGGGTTCCTGCCGTTCGCCGCGCCCACCGCGCGTGACGCGGTCGGCTTGCCGATGCGGCGAGCCAGCTCGCCATAGGAGATGGTCTTGCCGTACGAGATTCGGCGGAGCTCCTCCCATACCTGGCACTGGAACGCGGTGCCGTCGGGAGCGAGCGGCAGGTCGAAATCGCGGCGGGTCCCGTCGAAGTACTCCACCAACTGGCGCTTCGCCGCGTGCAGCGCGGCGGGCAGCGCACTGCGTTTCTCGCGCCATCCCGCATCCGGTTGACGAACCGCCGTGTTCGGCAGGTCGACGCGTTCGAGGTGTCGCTCGTCGCCAACCAGCCGCAGAGTACCGATGGGCGTGTCGAAGTCATGGTACGACCTGGGCATCTCTACCTCCTTCTACCCCGGTTGTTGCGCAGCGCCGTCCTGCCAGAGCAGCATGGCGGCATAGGCGCGCCACGGGCGCCACGCCTCCGCCATCGTCCGGAGTTCCCGGGAGTTGACCGGGGCGCCGCTCGAGACGGCCTTGCGCAGGCCCAGATCGCCGGCGGGGAAAGCGTCGGGATCGTGTAGTGCTCGCATGGCGACGTACTCCGCGGTCCAGGGACCGACGCCCGGGATGGCGGTCAGTCGTCCGCGAGTCGTGTCCGGGTCGGCGGCCGGGCCGAGATTCAGCGTGCCGGTCGCCACGGACTCGGCCAGGGCGCGCAGGGCCGCGGCGCGGGCGGCGGGTACCCCGATGGTGCGCAGGTCGAATGCTGCGACCGCGCCCGGCGATGGAAAGGTCCGCGCGAGGCCCGATCCGCTCAGGTGGTCCGGGAGCGCTTCTCCCAGCTTGTCGACCAGCCTTCCGGCCAGCGTCGTCGCGCCCTTCACCGTTACCTGCTGGCCCAGGATCGCGCGCACCGCCAGCTCGAAGCCGTCCCAGGCGCCGGGAATGCGAATGCCGGGCAGCGCATCCATCCGGGCGGACAGGCCGTGCGCGCCGGACAGATGCGGGCCGAACGACAGGGGATCGGCGTCCAGGTCGAAAAGGCGCCGCAGCCGGCCTGCCACGTCCAGCAGCACGCGGGCGTTCGGAGGATCGATCTCCACATCCAGGTACCCGTCGCCACCCGCCTCGACGCGCACGATGCCGGCAGCGACGTTCCTTTCCGACCGCGATTGGCGCCGCCCGCCGTTTCGGGGCTTTTCTCCCGCCAGGCGAAACGTGCGCCGGTAGGTTCTCCGGGGGATATCGACGACCTCCACGCCGGGCACCGCGCGCGGCGCCAGAAACTCCAGCAGTGCCGTGGCGTCGTACGGAGCGCGGTAGTTCAAGCGCAGGCGCAGCGCTTCATCGAGTTGACCGAGGCCCGCCGGCGCCGGCCGGCGTCGACGGCGCAGCTCGCGCGGCGTGCGGCCGTATACCCGGTGCAGCACGTCGTTGAAGCGGCGGACGCTTCCGAATCCGGCGACCTGCGCGACCGCGGTGAACGGCAGGTCGGTGGCGTCGATCAGCCGCTTTGCCCGGTGGAGGCGGCACGTCGAAGCGACCTGTACCGGCGACGCGCCGACGTGGCGGTCGAAGAGTCGGCGCAGATGCCGTGCGCTGACGCCGAGTCGCTGGGACAGTTCGTCGGCGCCGGCAACGTCGAGGGCCCCGTCGTCGATCAGGCGTAGCGCCCGCCGCACCATGGCCGGGGATCCGTTCCATGCCGGCGTGCCCGGCGCCGTCTCGGGCCGGCACCGCAGGCAGGGGCGAAAGCCTGCGCGATCCGCGGCGGCCGCGGAGTCGTAGAAGCGGACGTTGGCGCCCCTCGGCGGCTGGACCGGGCAGACCGGCCGGCAGTAGATGCCGGTTGTCACGACGCCGATGAAGAAGCGGCCGTCGAAGCGCGCGTCGCGCGACAGGCGGGCGCGCTCGCAGACGTCGGCGTCCAGCACGCTTCGGACTATAGCGCCGGGACGCAGTGCGTACTGGCCGTTTTCGGACCCGATGCCTGCCGGGCCGGCGGCAGGAGGACGCCGGCGAGTCGACCGGATGGCGCGGCTTCGCGTACGCTCTCGGGTAGCCGGCGGTCGCATGCCGACCGCGGTGCACCATCGTCACCGATGAACACCCCGACGACGCCGACGGAAGGACAGATCCTGACCGGCCCGCTCTTCAACGAGCCGATGCGCGTGGAGACCGTCGCCGAGACGGGGCCGGGGAGTTGGACGCTCGGCCTGGTCGGCACGCGGTCGGAACGATTCCGGAAGGTCTCCCTCGGGACGGCCGAGCTGGTGGGACTGACAGTTCTTGACAGCGGTTTCCGGTACGACGGAGACGGCGCGCTGCTGCGGTTGGGCCTGCAGGCGCACGCGCTCGGGATTGCTTGGGAGTTCGATCCCTACTTCGGGTTGTCGGTCTCCCGCGTGGATCCGCTGCCGCACCAGTTGGAAGCGGTCTACGACCACCTGCTGAAGCTGGCGCGCGTGCGGTTCCTGCTGGCCGACGATGCCGGCGCCGGGAAGACGATCATGGCCGGGCTGCTGATCCGCGAACTCCAGTTGCGCGGTCTCGCGGAGCGGATCCTGGTCGTCGCGCCGTCGAACCTCGCCTTCCAGTGGCAGCGCGAGTTGCAGGAGAAGTTCGACGAGACGTTCGTGGTGCTGAAGGGAAGCGAGTTGCGCGCGCAGTTCGGCGTGAACCAGTGGATGCAGCAGCCGAAGGTGGTGACGTCGCTGGATCTTGCCAAGCGCGAGGAGATCCTGCCGGGCTTGCGGCAGGTGCACTGGGATCTGGTCGTCGTGGACGAGGCGCACCGGATGTCGGCGCGCGACGAGTCGCACAAGAGCCAGCGCTACAAGTTGGGCGAGCTGCTGCGGGATTCGTCCGACCACATCCTGCTGCTGACCGCGACGCCGCACAAGGGGGATCCCGAGAACTTCTCGCTCTTTCTGCAACTCCTCGACCGCGACGCCTACGCCGACGTGCGTTCAATCCGGCAGGCGATGGACGCTGGGCGCGCGCCGTTCTACTTGCGGCGCACGAAGGAGGCGATGGTCTACTTTCCGCAGCGGGACGAGAACGGGGAGTGGGCGGCGCGCAAGATCTTCACGAAGCGTATTCCGAGCACCGTCGACTTCAAGATCGACGGCTCGGAGTTCGAGCTGTACCGGGAGGTGACGGAGTTCGTGAAGCGGCAGAGTATCCGGGCAGCGGCAGAGGGCAACGATCCGCGCGCCCGCGCCGTGGGCTTCCTGATGGCGCTCTACCAGCGGCGCCTGGCGTCGAGCACGCGGGCCATGCGGCGCAGCCTCGGAAACCGTGCCGACCGTCTGGAGCGCGGGCTCGCGCAGGCCGAGGATCTCGTGCGCACCGCGCCGCCGGACCTGCCGAGCATGGACGAGCTCGACGAGATGGAGGAGCGCGACCGTGAACGATTGGAGCGGTTGCTCGACGCGATCACGCTGGCCGGAAATGCCCAGATGGTGCGCCAGGAGATCGCGGAGCTGAGAGCGCTGGCCGTCAAGGCAGAGAACGTCGAGCAGGCGGGCGTCGAGGCGAAGCTGGCCAAGTTCGAAGACCTTCTGCGCGGCCAGGGGTTCTTCGACCGCCCGGATCAGCGGTTGGTCCTCTTCACGGAGTTCAAGGACACCCTCGACTACCTCGTCGAGAAGCTCGAAGCCTGGGGCTTCAAGGTGGCGACGATCCACGGCGGCATGAAGCCGGGCGCGCGGGACGAGGCAGGGACCAGGCTCCACGCCGAGCAGCAGTTCCGCGAGGGTGCGGTCCAGGTGCTGGTGGCGACCGAGGCCGCGGGCGAGGGGATCAACCTGCAGGTCTGCAACATCCTCTTCAACTACGACATCCCGTGGAATCCGAACCGCCTGGAACAGCGCATGGGGCGCATCCACCGCTACGGCCAGGAGAAGGACTGTCTGATCTTCAACTTCGTCGCCACGAACACCATCGAGGGGCATGTTCTCCAGCGCCTGCTCGACAAGCTGCAGGAGATCCGCGACGCGCTCGACGACGACGCAGTGTTCAACGTCGTCGGCGAGGTGTTACCCGCAGCCTATGTGGAGCGCGTCCTGCGCGACTACTACGCCGGCCGGCTCGGTGGCGAGGATCTGGAAGAGCGGCTGTTGCGGGACGTCGACGAGGGCCGCTTCCGCAACATCTGCCAGAACGCCCTGGAGGGACTGGCGACGAAGAACCTGAACCTGGAGATGCTGGTCGAGCGGCGCGCCCGCGCCCGCGAGCGCCGGGTCGTGCCGGAGACCATCGCACGCTTTCTGCGGGACGCCGCGCCGCTGGCGCCGCTGAAGCTCGATTTCATCGGTGGGTTGGCGCACACGTTCGTGCCGGGGCGCACGCCGGCATCGCTGCGCCGCTACGAGCGCGAACCCGACTGGAGGCTGCCGGAGCTGGCGATGCGTTATCCGCGTTGCAGCACGGATCGCGACACCGCCCAGAAGAACGCGCTCGAATGGGTCACGCCGGGCCACCCACTTTTCGAGGCCGTGCGCCGCCATGCGCGCGAGCAGGCGCTCGAGCCGCTGGCGTGCGGCGCCACCTTCTATTCGCTCGCACACAACGCGCCGACGCGGATCGACTTCTACCGGGCACGGGTGGTCGACGGACTCGGCCACGTCGTGCATGAACGGGTCTTCGCGGTGGAACTGGCCGGTGACAACGAGCCGTGCCGGTGCGAGCCGGGTGTGCTCGGCGACCTGAGCCCGGCTCCCGTCCCGGACACGTTGCCGGCGATCGCGCACCGGCCGGAGCCGGTGTCCTGGCTCCAGGAGCACGTCCTCGTACCGTTCCTCGATGCCACGCGCGCCGAGCGTCTGGCCGAGGTCGAGCGCGTTGCGGATCACGTCGAGCTCTCGCTCACGGAGCTTCTGCAGCGGACCGACGAGGAGATCGGGCGGGCTGCCGACGACGTGGACGAGGGTCGCCAGGGCGCAGAAGGGCGACTCGCCATGGCCGAGGTGCGGCACGCGGAGCTGCTGGCGCGCCGCGAACGGCGGCGTCAGGAACTCCAACAGCAGCAAGCGCTCTCGCTGCAGGGAGTCGAGCGGATGACCAGCTTGCTGGTTCTGCCGCATCCGGACCGCGGCGCCGCCGAGGTGACGCGTCACCAGCCCGGACCGGAGACCGAGGCGACGGCGATGCGGGTTGTCATGGACCACGAGCGGGGCCGGGGGCGGCACGTCGAGGACGTGAGCGCGAAGAACCTCGGCTACGACGTCACGAGCCTCGACCCGGCGTCCGGCGACCTCCGGCTGATCGAGGTCAAAGGTCTCGCGGCCGCGACCGGCACGATACTGCTGACTCCCAACGAACGCCGCGTCGCCGAGGACCGGCCGGACTGCTACTGGCTGTACGTCGTCACCAACTGCAGCGAGACACCGGTGCTCCAGGAACCGATCGAGAACCCGGCCCGGTTCCCGTGGCACGAGGTGACGAAGGTGCAGCATTACTATCTGAAGGTCGACGCCATGACGCGGCCGATGCGGGTGCGCGACGACCGGCCGGAGTACGGAGCGGAGACATAGGGCGTCCAGGAGAGTTGATGAGCAGGGATCTGCGGTTCCGGCGTCTGCGGCTGCGCAACTGGAAGAACTTCCTGCGCGTGGACGTTGCCCTTCAGGACCGCCTGTTTCTCGTGGGAGCGAACGCGTCGGGGAAGTCCAACTTCCTGGATGCCTTCCGGTTTCTCCGGGATATCGCCCTCTCCGGCAGCGGGTTCCGTGAAGCTGTTCTCCACCCTCGGCGCGGCGGAGTCAGCGGCATTCGTTGCCTGGCGGCTCGTCAGTACCCAGACGTGGAGATGACGGTTCACCTCGAAGAAGAGGGCGGCGGTGTCGCCTGGGAGTACGAGATTGCGTTTCACCAGGACAAGCAGCGGCGCCCGCGCATCCGAACGGAGCGCGTGAGTCGTGACGGAAAGGCGCTGGTCAAGAGACCGAACAAGCAGGATTCCGCAGATCCGGAGCGGCTCACCCAGACCTACCTGGAGCAGGTCAACGTCAATCAACGGTTTCGGGAACTGGTTGCGTTCTTCAGCTCCATCCGCTACCTGCACCTGGTGCCGCAGTTGGTCCGCGAGCCCGATCGGTCAGTCGGTCGCCCCAACGATCCTTTCGGCGGTGATTTTCTGGAGCAGGTCGCCAAGACGCAGGAACGCACGCGGACTGCCCGGCTCGGTCGCATACAGCGTGCCCTGCGGGTGGCGGTGCCGCAACTCGAGCAGATCGATCTGTGGCGCGACGCGCGCGGCACGCCGCATCTGCGGGGCAAGTACCAGCACTGGCGAGCGCGGGGGGCGTGGCAGAGCGAGGAGCAGTTCTCCGACGGGACCCTCCGTCTGATGGGTTTGCTCTGGGCGGCGATGGACAAGGGAGGTCCGTTGCTGCTCGAAGAGCCGGAGCTGTCGCTCCATCCCGAAATCGTACGCGTGCTGCCGCAGATGCTGGCCCGCGTGCAGCGCCGAAGCGGCCGGCAGGTGTTCGTGAGCACGCACTCTCCAGACCTGCTGCGTGATGAGGGCATCGGCCTCGACGAGGCGATGCTGCTGGTGACGAGTGCCGAAGGTACCGAAGTGGTACCGGCCAGCTCGAACCAGGAAGTGCGCAAGCTGCTGGAAGGGGGCCTGTCTCTTGCCGAAATCGCCATACCGAAGACGCGACCGAAGAACGCCGCCCAGCTCGCGCTGTTCGGAGACGCGTGACGGTGTCGGCCGCGGTGACCGTCTCTGCGGCGGTTGAGGGAAGCCTCGACGAAGCGGTCGTTGACCGGCTCATCCGTCACGTCGGAGGGCATCCCGGCACGGTCTACGGCAAGAACGGCAAGCCGTTTCTCAGAGACCGGATCCGCGGCTACAACAACGCCGCGCATCACGCTCCGTGGGTCGTGCTCGTCGACCTCGACACGGAAGGAGAATGCGCACCGTCAGTACGTGACGCGTGGTTGCGGCAGCCCGCTCCGCGGATGTGCTTTCGAGTCGTCGTACGAGCGATCGAGGCGTGGCTCATGGCGGACGCGGAGCGGCTGGCGGCCTTCATCGGGGTCGCGCGGAGCAGGGTGACCGCGGACCCCGAGGGGTTGGACCATCCCAAACAGACCATGGTCAACCTGGCGCGTCTGTCGCGTCGCCGCGATGTTCGCCGGGACATGGTCCCGCGCCAGGGGAGCGGCCGGACCGAGGGATCGGCCTACGCGTCGCGGCTGATCGAGTACGCTACCGACCGCTGGCGGCCGGACGTGGCCGTCCTACGTGCGGACAGCCTGCGGCGCGCTGTCGCGTGTCTGCAACGGCTGAGTAGCGAGGACGCCTGACACGAGAGGGTGCGATGCACGAGGTGAAGTCGATCCAGGACCTGCTGAATCAGATCAGCCGCGACGAGATCCTGCTGCCCGAGTTCCAGCGCGGCTACGTCTGGAACCGCGATCAGGTGCGCGGGCTGATGCAGTCGCTCTACCGCAAGCATCCGACTGGCCATCTGCTGATCTGGCGCACGTACAAGCCGTCGCTGGTTCGCGGCGGCGAGGCGGCGCGCGACGGGCATTCGTTGTTGTTGCTCGACGGACAACAGCGCCTGACGACGCTCTACGTGCTGTTCAAGGGCGAGGCGCCGCGGTTCTACGAGGGTGAGTCGCTGTTCTTCGATCTGCACTTCAACATGCAGACCGAGGAGTTCCGCTTCTGGCAGAAGTCGCGCATGGAGAACAACCCGGCGTGGATCGGCGTCCACGAGTTCCTGCAGGAGGGACTGACCGCTCTGCTCGAACGGTTGGAACAGATCGACGAGGAGCGGCGCAGAGTCATCCAGCAGAACTTAGCTCGGCTGGGTCGCTTGAATAGCGTCCGCGACTATACCTACACCGTCGATCAGGTGTCGGGCGACCACTACAGCGTCGAGCAGGTTGTCGACATCTTCAACCGGGTCAACAGCAGAGGGACGCCTCTCACGAGGGCCGACCTCGCCCTGGCGTACGTTTGCAGCCTTTGGCCGGAGGCCCGGGCAGAGTTGCGCACTTTCAGCGGCAAGATGGCGGAGCGCGGCTTCGCTGTCGACCTGAATTTCCTCGTGCGCTGTCTGGCGGCCGCCGCGACCGGCTCGGTGCTGTTGGAAGGGTCCTTTCTGAAGACTCCTGCGCCGACGTTGCAGGACGCCTGGGAGAAGATGCAACCGGCGTTCGAGCATTTGGTGAGTGTCCTGCGCCAGGAGGCGTTCATCGGTGGTCTCGACGACCTGCCGACCAATTTCGTGCTGATTCCAGCCACCATCTACCTGGCGCGCCAGGGCGGCCAGTTTCCGAGCGACGCGATCCGGCGGCGCTTCCTCCGCTGGATCTTCCTCGCCGGGCTATGGGCCCGTTATTCGGGTTCGACCGATACCAAGCTCCAGCAGGACGTGGCGCTGGTGTCTGGGCGCGACCTGGACCCGACGCACGAGTTGGAAGCGGCGATTCTCCGTGAGCGCGGGCGAGTCACCCTGCAGGAAGGGGACCTGGAGCGCGCCCGCATCGACTCATCGGTCGCGCGCCTGAGCCGGATCGTGGCGCGGCATCGAGACGCTCGGGACTGGTTCACGGGCTTGCGCATCTACGACTCGGTGACCGGCAAGAACCTGGGCGAAGAGCGACACCACATCTTCCCCAGACGGGTGCTCGAAAAGGCCGGATTCGACGATACGACACGGATCAACGCCGTGGCCAACCGGGCCATTCTCGGGCAGCGGGCCCCGAAGGAGTACCAGGGGATGTCGCCCGCAGAGTATCTCCCGGAGGTCGACGAGCATCAGCCAAGCGCCTTGCGAGCGCAGTCGGTGCCGATGGACCGCGCACTCTGGCAGCCCGAGCGCTTCCTCGATTTCCTGGCGGCCCGCCGGCGTCTGCTGGCCGAGGCGATGAACGAGTTCATCGCCGGGTGGCTCCCGGAGAAGGAGGCGGACCCCGAGCAACACGTGCGCGCGCTGATCGCCGTCGGCGAAAGTGAGACGCTGGAGTTCAAGTCGAGCCTGCGCTGGGACCATCGTGAGGAGCGGGTCAACAAGGCGCTCGAAGGGGTGGTGGTCAAGACGCTCGCCGGATTCCTGAACGCGGCGGGCGGCACGCTCCTCATCGGCGTCGACGACGGCGGTGCACTCGTCGGACTCGCGGCGGACTATGCAACGCTCAATAAGCAGGATCGCGACGGGTTCGAACTCCACCTGCAGAACGTCCTCGCCCGCGATCTCGGCGAGGCTGCATCATCGTCGTTCTTGACCGTGAACTTCCACGAGATCGACGGGCAGGATATCTGCCAGGTTACGGTGGAGCCGAGCGACCATGCGATCTACGTGGAGTACAAGAACGAAGCAATCCTCTATCTGCGCGTCGGCAATCTGACCCGGCCGCTTCCCGTCAAAGAGGCCGTCCAGTACGTCGGGCGCCACTGGGGGAAGACGGCGTGATCCCGCGCGAGTGCAAGCGCCTCGCGGAGGTGGACTTCCCGATCTCCGTGGTGTCGAAGCACGCGGCGCGGGAGAAGTCCATCCGGCACGGGCATCCCTCGACGCTGCACTTGTGGTGGGCGCGCCGACCACTCGCGTCGAGCCGGGCCGTGCTATTGGCCCTGTTGTTGCCGGACCCGTGTGATTCCCGTTGCCCGGAGGAGTTCAAGTGGAAGGCGAGGGAGATTCTGAGCGCTGTGCGGCAGCCGCCCGCGAACGACGTGGAGCTGCGGAGGGCGCTTCTGTGGTTCATCGGAACGTTCGCCAACTGGGACATGGCGGCGCATCCGACCTACCTGCAAGTGGGGCGCAACCTTGTGCGGACGGCGCACGGGGAGGAGGCCCCGTTGGTGGTGGATCCGTTCGCGGGCGGCGGGTCGATTCCGCTGGAGGCGCTCCGGCTCGGCTGCGAGGCGTTCGCGAGCGACCTGAACCCCGTGGCGTGTCTGATCCTCAAGGTCATGCTGGAGGACATCCCGCGCCACGGGCCGAAGCTGGCCGATGAGTTGCGTCGTGTCGGTGGCGAGATCAAGGCCGCGGCGGAAAAGGAACTGGCCGACCTTTATCCGGCGGACCCGGACGGTGCGACACCGATAGCCTATCTTTGGGCGCGGACGGTGCGGTGCGAGGCGCCGAATTGCGGAGCCGAGATCCCCTTGATGCGGTCGTTCTGGTTGTGCAAGAAGGGCCGGCGCAAGCGGGCGTTGCGACCCCACGTCGTGCGCGCTGAGGACGAGTTGCCGCGGGTCGAGTTCGAGATCTTCGAGCCGCGTGCGGACAAGGATGTGGGCGCGGGCACCGTGGCGCGTGCGAAGGCCACCTGTGTGTGTTGCGGCGCGGTGAAGCCGCCGGAGCGCGTTCGGGCGCAACTCGCGGCACGACGGGGCGGAGCGGACGTCATCTTAGACGAGCAGGGTCGCCGCACGGGCGGCGCGTTTCTGGTTGCCGTGGTCACGCTGAAACAGGACGAAACGGGACGCCAGTACCGACTGCCGACCGAGCGGGACTACGAGGCAGTAGGCAAGGCGCAGTCACGAGTGGCCGGGGTCCTCGACGAGTGGGAACGCAACAGGCGCGGTCTTTGCCCGGTTCCTGATGAACCGCTTCCCTCCATAGGCACGCTCGGCTTTCGCGTTCAGCGCTACGGCATGCTCCGATGGGGGGATCTGTTCACGGCGCGACAGAAGATGGCACTGTTCCTTCATGCCCGTTTGTGCGACTCCATTCCCGATGACGAGCGCCTAAAGCGGTGTATCGGACTGTCGCTAAGCGGCGTTGCAGACAGAAACGTTTCGCTGGCCACGTGGCGACCCCAAGCGGATCAAGAGAAAGTCGAACACTTGTTCACAAGACATGCCCTTCCTATGGCATGGGACTTCGGCGAGGCCGTTCCGCTGAGTGATTCCACCGGTAGCTTCGGTGACAGACTGGGCGTCCTCGTCAGGACAGTTTCAGCGATGGCGGAGAACGGTCAAGCAGAGTATGCCGCAACCTCGACTCAGGCCGCCGACGCCACCAACCACCCTCTCCCCGACGAAACCGCCGGGGTCTGGTTTACCGATCCGCCCTACTACGACGCTATTCCTTACTCCGATCTCTCGGACTTCTTCCTCGTCTGGCTCCGGCGCGCCCTGCCCGACCAGCCGTTGCTGCGCGATCCGTTTGATGCCGGCAACCCGCTGTCGCCGAAGACAGCCGAGGCAGTGCAGGACGAAACTAAGGAAGTCCACGGAAGACCGAAGGACCGCATGTGGTTCGAGGAGACGATGGCCCGCGTGTTCGCGGAGGGCCGCCGCTTGCTTCGCGAAGACGGCGTAGGCTCCATCGTCTTCGCGCACAAGACCACCGAGGGCTGGGAGGCGCTTCTCTCCGGCATGATTCGAGGTGGCTGGACCATCACCGGATCGTGGCCCATAGCCACGGAGATGGGCTCAAGGCTGCGCGCGCGCGACTCCGCTGCCCTCGCCACAAGCATCCACTTGATCTGTCGACCGCGTCCAGAAGACGCGAGGACTGGTGACTGGGCGGAAGTTCTGCGCGAGCTGCCCCGGCGAGTCGGGGAATGGATGGAGCGTTTGCAGGACGAGGGTGTTCGAGGTGCGGACCTCGTATTCGCCTGTATCGGACCGGCACTGGAGATTTTCAGCCGCTATTCACGAGTCGAGACCGCGGATGGAAGTGAGGTGACGCTGCCGGAGTACCTGGAAAAGGTCTGGGAGGTCGTCGGCCGCACGGCGCTAGAGAACGTCCTCGGCGCAGCGGAAGCGAAGGCCCGCAACGGCCTTGCCGGCGCGCTTGAAGAGGACGCGAGACTGACGGCCCTCTTCCTCTGGACGCTCCAGGCGACCACCGACGAAGGGACCCAAGACTCCGCTGATGACGACGGTGCGCCGGGCGACGCCGAGGACGAATCAGAACACGGCGGGTCCGCCGACAAGGCGAAGGGTTTCTCTCTGGTCTTCGACGTCGTGCGACGCTTCGCCCAGCCGCTGGGCATCGATCTCCCGAAGTGGGAGAAACGCACCATCGAGACGAAGAAGGGTGTGGTTCGCCTGCTGCCTGTGGCTGAGCGGGCGAAGCAGCTTTTCGGCGAGCGCGGGGCGCAGGACGTCGCGGCGTGGCTGGAACAGGAGGAGGCAACCGGAACCGACGCGCTACAGGGCGTGCTGTTTCCGGACCGACAGGAGAGAATCGGGTCCGCCGTCAGAGAGCGGCGACCGCGGTACGGCGATGCCGACAACGTGTCGGACGAACGTACCGGCACGACGACGCTCGACCGGGTCCACACGGGGATGTTGCTCCAAGCCGGCGGGCGCACCAACGCGTTGCGGGCGCTTGTACAGGCGGAGCAGGAGCGCGGCCCCGACTTCCTGCGCTTGTCGAACGCCCTTTCCGCGCTGTATCCGCGTGGCAGCGAGGAGAAGCGCCTGCTCGACGCGATGCTCCTGGCGGTTCCGAAATAGACGCCACTGTGACTCGAGGTAATGCCATGGAACAGATTCGGTTGAAGAACTTCCGTTGCTTTCGGGAGGCCCAGGCCGCACGGCTCGCCCCACTTACCCTACTCGTAGGTGAGAACAGCACGGGCAAGACGTCGTTCATGGCTCTTATCCGGGCGCTATGGGACGTTGCGCATCGGCGTGCCGTTCCTGGCTTCAAGGAACCTCCTTACGACCTTGGCAGCTTCGACGAGATGGCCCATTATCGCAAGGGGAAAACCGGCCGGGCCGTGAGTTTCGAGGCGGGGTTTGATGTGACTCCCCTTGCGAGTTCCGGACAGGATCGAGAAAAAGACGCCGCCGGCCGGCTACATCACTTCGATGTGACGTTTTCGAGAAGAGGGACCATTCCGATTCCGTCCAAGTGGCGGCTTGCTTGCGAGGATGTATGGATCGAGGAGCGTCTCAACAAGGACTCGTCCCGGTGGATTCACTTCGGAACAGCGAACGGCGAATGGCGCCGGAAGGTGCCGGCTGACGTCGAGGCGGGCATTCCTGCCGATTTTCAGATCGTGACATCGTTGTCATGGTACCTGACAACAGCGCCTCATGGAAATACCGACATCCAGCCGTTGGCTGACTCTCCATCGATCTCCGAACAGGACCGAGGACGAATCAATCGGCTCGTTCTTGGCTCTGGCCTCCACGGTTTTTTTCTTACGGAGCAACGGCCCTTCGCTAGCGCGCCTGTTCGCTCCAAGCCGCGCCGGACGTATGATCCCTCGCGGCCTTCGAGGGAGCCTGAAGGAGAAAACGTTCCAATGTATCTTTCCACGGCGTTCTTCGAGGACAAGAAGTCGTGGGCGGCACTAAAGAACGCGCTTGAGGAGTTTGGACACGATGCGGGGCTGTTCGACGAGATCTCGGTCAGGCCCTTGGGAAAGAGAGGGAGCGAACCATTTCAGATGCACGTACGGAAATTCGGAAGACGAGCCAAGGGGCCGATGCGCAACCTGATCGACGTCGGCTACGGCGTCAGTCAGGTACTGCCAGTTGTTACCGAGCTGTTCCGGGACAACGAAACACCCATATTCCTCCTGCAGCAGCCAGAGGTGCATCTTCATCCTAGCGCCCAGGCCGCCCTCGGAAGCCTCTTCTGCAGGATCGCCGAAGAGCACCGGCAGGTGGTGGTCGAGACGCATAGCGATCACCTGCTCGACCGGGTGCGCATGGACGTGCGTGATGGTAGGCCAAGGTTGAAGCCCGAGGATGTGTCGATCCTCTTCTTCGAGCGTAGCGATCTGGATGTCAGGATCCACTCGCTCCGTCTAGATCGGCAAGGTAACATTCTGGACGCGCCGCCGAGTTATCGGCGTTTCTTCATGAACGAGACGCGACGGTCACTGGGGCTCTGACGATGTGCGCCATTCTGGACAACAGCGTCGTGCACGAGGTGTTTGGAGACAGGCGGTCGCCAGCGGGCGAGGCGTTCTTCAGGTGGATCAGTGTCGGGGGTGGGCGTCTGATCGGCGGCGGCAGATTGCTCAGAGAGCTTGCACGGAACGAGAACTTCTGGTTCTGGTGGCGAGAGGCAGTGCTCGCAGGACTGGCGACACGCTTGGGCGACGGCACGGTGGAGGAGGAGACGACTCGATTGGTCGAGCGGGAGGCATGCCAATCGAACGATGAACATGTCGTCGCTCTGGCCGTGGTCGGCGGAGCTCGGTTACTGTACTCGAACGACAAGAAGCTGCAGCGTGACTTCAAGAACAGGCATCTGGTCAATCATCCGCCTGGAAGGGTGTATTCCACGCGTCGTAGCGGCGCCTTCACGCGAAAGAAGAGGGAGCTCCTTGCAGGGAGTTCTTGCAGGATAGCCCCATGAAGTCGCTGTCGAGTTAGATGCCCGTGCGGGGCCACGCGTTCGAGGCGTTCTCGTTTCCGGCCGGCGGTCTGCCGACGCTTCTGAATCAACCGGACGCGCGGTTCTTTCTGGAAGTCGACCTCTCCGTTGGGTAGGAGCGGTGCCGTGTCGCGTGGAACCGAGGATCGAGCTCGGGTCGGGACGGCTCAGCGGGGCTGACGAGTACCTCGCACTCGTAGGGCGTACGGGCAATCCGAAGGGGATCCCGGCCATCGAACGCGTCGATTCCAAACTCCACGTGCGACGCAAGGGGAGGCCGGCGCATCCGCGACAGGAGCCGGTCGGCATGAATCACGCAATCCTGTCGGATCGCAGTCTCGCCGGCGACGAATAACGCTGGCTGGAAGCCGTGCGCGACGAACTCGGCGACTGTTGCACGCATTTTCTCGGTTCAGGCCTGGAGATGCGCGCGTCACGGCCCCCGGCCGACGTTTTTTCGATGCGGTCTGCATGGAGAGAGCATCGGACCCTTCCTGTACAAGCTGCGGGCCGAGCGGGCCGACGAGCCGAAACGCTTCGCGGCCGCCTCCCGCACGCTCCGGACTATCGTCCCGAGCGTGGAATCGCTGGCCGTTCAACTCGACGAGCGCCGCGGCACGCTCGGACGGAGGACGACCTGTTCGAGAACCTGCTGCTGCGGGGTCTGATCGACGAGTGATCCGACAGAGGTCGACCAGAAGACGGGCTGCCGCAGAACAGTGGCGACCAGAATACGACGTTATAGATAATGGTCGGCATGCAGGCACAGGATCGCGTATACGATGCGCTGCTGGCCGACCACTTCGCGATCAACCGGCAGATGGTCTTCGTCAGCGGGCCGCGGCAGGTCGGCAAGACCACCACGTGCCGGCGTCACGCGGACGCGTACTGCAACTGGGACAACCTCGACGACCGGGGGGAGCTCGTTCTCGCGGGGCCGGCCCGGCTCGCGGCCCGCTTGGGCGCGACCCGGTTGTCCGCAACGAGGCCGTTGTTCCTCTTCGACGAGCTGCACAAGTTTCCGCGCTGGAAGCCGTTCCTGAAGGGGCTGTACGATACGTACGTGGATCGGCTGCGCATCATCGTCACCGGGAGCAGCCGTCTGGACGTCTACCGCCGCGGCGGCGACAGCCTGATGGGGCGGTACTTCGCGTATCGGATGCCATCTGTTCTCGGTTGCGGAGACGTTGTGCCGTGATCTTCCGGATCCGGAACGGATCGTTCGTTCTCCTCGGTCGATCGATTCGACCGAGCTCGATGCGCTCTGGACGCACGGCGGCTACCCGGAACCGTTCCGCAAGCGGGCCGCCCGCTTCAGGCGGCGCGGCGGTCGTTGCGCCTCCGGCAACTGGTCCGGGTGGACGTCCGCGACCTGACGCGGGTGCAGCAGATCGACCAACAGGAGGTACTGGTTCGCTTGTTGTCGCACCGGTCGGGCCGCCAACTCGTGTACAGCACGCTCGCGCGGGAGACGCGGGTCGCGGTCGACACCGTCCGTCGCTGGGTCGCCGCTGTGCGACTTCCATCTCGGCTTCCTGGTCCGGCCCTGGTACCGCAACGTCTCGCGATCGCTGCGCAAGGAGCCGAAGCGGTTACCTGCGGGACTGGGCCGACATCGAGGACGCCGGCGCTCGATCGGAGACGTTCGTCGCGTGTCATCTGCTCAAGGCGGTGGACGGCTGGAACGACATGGGGCTCGGCCGGTTCGAGCTGGGGTACCTGCGCGACAAGGACAGGCGGGAGGTGGCTTTCGTGGTCGCGCGCGACGGTGAGCCGTGGTTTCTCGCCAAGGTCAAGCACCGCGAAACTAGCCCGGGTCCGGCGCTCGCACACTTTCAGCGCTAGGTCGGGGCGCCGTTCGCGTTCCACGTCGTGGTAGATGCCGACTACTTGGACGCGGACTGCTTCGCCGCGCCCGGTCCGCCGCTCGTGGTCCCGGCTCGGACCCTGTTGTCGCAGCTCGTATGAGAAGATCCGTGCGACGCTGAGCGAGTCCACGCAGCCGACGAGGAGTTGCATGGCATGCCAGAGGTAGCAGGCGATGCTGAAGAAGCTGACGGTCCGCAACTTCAAGTCGCTCATGGACGTGAGCGTGGAGTTTCCGTCCCTGGCGGTGCTCTTCGGACCGAACGCCGCTGGAAAAAGCAACCTGCTGGATGCCATCGCAGCACTGTCCTGGATCGGCAACGTGCGCACGCTCTCCGACGTGTTGGATCGGCCGCTGCCGGTACGGGGCCACGCCTTCGAGGCGTTCTCGTTCCCGGCAGGAGGTCTGCCGGCCCTGCTGAAGCAACAGACCGCCCGGTTCTCGCTGGAAGCCGATCTCGCGGTGGAGGCCGAGCTGTACAGGTATCGCGTCGAGCCGAGCATCGAGTTGCGGTCAGGTCGTCTCAGCGTGGCCGACGAATACCTCGCCCTCCTAGGGAAGAACCGCAATCCGAAGGGAACGCCGGCGATCGAGCGGGTCGAATCGAGTCTCCGCGTGCGGCGCAAGGGGAAGCCGGCGCACCCGCGCCAGGAGCCGCTCGGCATGAATCACGCGATCCTCTCCGACCGGAGTCTTGCGGGCGACGAGTACCGCTGGCTGGAAGCTGTTCGCCTGGAACTGGGCGAGTGGTGCACGCACTATCTCGATCCGGGCCTAGCGATGCGCGCCCCGCGGGCCCCGGCCGATGTCTTCGATGTCGGTGTTCACGGGGAATACATCGGACCCTTCCTGTACAAGTTGCGAGCCGAGGAGCCGAAGCGCTTCGAGGCAGTCTCCCGCACGCTGCGCTCCATCGTTCCCAGCGTCGAGTCGCTGGCCGTGTATCTGGACGAGCGCCGCGGCACGCTGGACATTCTGATTCGTCAGGGGGGCGTGGAGTACTCGACTCGCATCGTTTCCGAGGGCACCCTTCGCGTGCTCGCCTTGTGCGCCATCGCCGTGAATCCGTGGGGAGGCTCTCTGGTCGCGTTCGAAGAGCCGGAGAACGGCGTCCACCCGCGGCGGCTCGATCTCATTGCCCGCCTCCTGATCTCGTTGGCATCGGACGGGGGGCGTCAGGTCATCGTGACGACCCACTCGCCGCTGTTCTGCGACGCCGTGCTGAAGCACGCGTCCTCCCTGCAGGGAGACGTCGGTCTCTTCAACGTTCGTCGTGTCGGGCAGGCCACGAGCATCGACCCTTTCGACCCAACCGGGCCGTTGTTCAAGGACAGCGAAATCGCGGCAGCACTCACGAGCAATGCCGAGGACGGTCTGTTCGAGAACCTGCTGCTGCGAGGCCTGATCGATGAGTGATTCCCTCGCTGTGGATCTCTTCGTCGAGGACCTCGCTCATGAGGTGTTCGTCGGGGCGCTGGTCGACCGGATCGCCCGAGAAGAAGATGTCGCGTTGAGCCTCCAGGCTCGGTCGGCGCGTGGCGGTCACCCGCGCGCGTTGGAGGAGTTCGGGACGTATCAGGTGTTGGTCGAGAAGGGGGCGCTCACGAAGCGCACACCGGATCTGGTGGTCGTCGTCATCGACGGCAACTGCGCCACGCCTCGTAAGAAGAGGGAGGAGATCCGGAGGGTGACGAGGCCGGCGCTTCTGGACCGGGTTGTCACGGGTTGCCCGAACCCGCACGTCGAGCGCTGGTTTCTGGCGGATCCTGATTCGTTCCACAACGTGGTCGGCTATCAGCCGGTGGTCGGTCCCGAGAAGTGCGAGCGGGAACACTACAAGCGGATTCTGGCGGACGCGGTTCGCCGCGGGCAGCAGCCGGCGACGCTCAGCGGGATCGAGTTCGCGGCTGAGCTGGTGGAGGCGATGAATCTCTACCGGGCCGGCAGAAGGGACTCGTCATTGAGAGCTTTCGTGGGCGATCTTCGTGGACGTTTCCGCGAGATTCGGCGTCGAGAAGGAGTGGGGGGCGCCCAATGAGCCGGTTTGACGCCGCTCCGTTACCAGTCTGCGGATGGTCTTCGTCAGCCCGCCGCGTCAGCTCAGCAAGACCCATACGCGTCCACCGCGCGTTTGGGGAAGGGTCCGCGAGGTCCGCTCGTCCTTTCAATGGACGGAGGCTGAAATCGGGCTCACCAATCGTAGTACTTTGTAGCACATGGCGACCTTGACGATCCGCATCGACCAAAAGCTGGCCGCGGAACTGCGGGATATGGCGGCGCGAACCGGTACCGGCAAGAGCGCATTCGTGCGCGAAGCCGTGCGCCGGCAACTCGCGATCGCACGACTCGAAGAGCTGCGGCGCCGCGTGGCGCCGTTCGCCGAGGCGCAGGGCTGGTTGACCGACGAGGATGTCTTCGACGAAGTTTCGTGAGGATCCTGCTCGACACCGACGTCCTGGTCGCCGCCTTCGCGACCCGCGGATTCTGCCTGGACATTCTGCAACTCGTGCTCGCCGAGCACCGGCTGGTCGTCGGCGAGACGATTGTCGAAGAACTCGAACGGATTCTCCGGGAGAAGCTCCGCCTGCCGGCCACGCGTGTCCGCGAGGTCGTCGGATTCGTTCGTGATCAGGCGGACATCGTGACGCCGGTCGCGCCAGCGACATGGCCCGATACCGATCCGGCCGATCGATGGATAGCCGCGGCTGCGATCGTCGGGGCGGTGGACGTTCTTGTGACTGGCGACAGGGATCTGCTCGATGCGCGGCCGGCGGCGGGTTTACGGATCGTGACGCCCAGAGGGTTGTGGGAACTGCTCCGTGCGGCGCGGCTTGGCGAGCCGGTCGAGGAGCGCGTGAGGAGACAGGCACGTAATGGCGCTTGATCCCTGGTACAAGGTCGCGCTTCCGCGCGAAGAGGTCCGCGAAGGCCGTTCGTTCAATCCGGACGAGTTCGCCATCGCCCTCGAGCAGGTCGTCGGCGGCACGGCCCCGGCCGACTACCGCGATCCCGAGGCGTTCTTCGCCCGCACCTGCTTCACGCGCGCATTGCGCGAGCACGCAGGAATGGTGCTGCGGCGTCTGGCGGGGAAGACGGCGAATACGTCGCCGGTGATGACGCTGGTGACGCAGTTCGGCGGGGGCAAGACCCACACACTGACCGCGCTGTATCACCTCGTGACGGCAGGCCAGTCCATGGACGGCCTGGAAGGGGTCACGGATCTCCTGCACGACGCGGGGCTGTCCGCCGCTCCCGAGGCCCGGGTGGCGGTCTTCGTCGGCAACGCGTGGGATCCGCGGGAGGGACGAGAGGCGCCATGGATCGACGTCGCCCGTCAACTCGCCGGTGAGCGCGGTGTCGAGTTGCTCGGCGCGAGCGCAGCGACGACCCCACCGGGCACCGAGGCGCTCGGACGTGTGTTCGCCGCGGCGGGCGCGCCCGCGCTGGTGCTGTTCGACGAGGTGCTCAACTTCGTCAATCGCTACCGGCAGATGGCCGATCCGTTCCATGCCTTCATCCAGAACCTGACAGTCGCGATGACAGGGACCACGCACGGGGCCGCGGTCATCAGCCTGCCGCGCAGCCAGGTCGAGATGTCCGATTTCGATATGGCGTGGCAAGACAAGATCACGAAGGTCGTCCGGCGCGTCGCCAAGGACCTGTTGGCGAACGACGAGACGGAGGTGAGCGAGGTCGTCCGGCGGCGGCTGTTCGACGCTATCGGCGAGGAGCGGTTCCGCAAGAAGGTGTCCAGGGTCTATGCCGACTGGTGCTTCGAGCGGCGCGAGCGTCTGCCGCCGCAGTGGACCCTGGTGGACAGCGCCGCCACCGAGGCGAAGGCGCGCGAGCATCTGCGGGTGCGCTTCGAGGCCTGTTATCCGTTCCATCCGGCCACGTTGTCGGTGTTCCAGCGCAAGTGGAGCGCGCTGCCGCAGTTCCAGCAGACGCGCGGCACGCTGGCGATGCTGGCGCAGTGGATCTCCTGGGCGCACCGGGACGGCTTCACCAAAGCCCGCACGGAGCCATTGATCACCCTGGGATCTGCGCCTCTCGACATTTCCGACTTCGCCAGCGTCGTGCTCGGACAGCTCGGCGAATCGCGTTTGTCGACCGCCATCGACGCCGACATCGCTGGCGTACAGGCGCACGCGCGGGCGCTGGATGCCGACAGCAAAGGCCCCGTCCGTGACATCCACCGCCGCGTGGGAACGACGATGCTGTTCGAGTCGTCGGGCGGCCAGGTCGAGCGGGTCGCGCATCTGCCGGAACTGCGCTTCGCGCTCGGGGAGCCGTCGATCGACACGACCTCGGTCGACACCGCGGCGATGGCGCTCGAGGAACGCTCCTACTTCCTGCGGCGGGTCGGAACGGACGGCTATCGGATCAGCTACCGGCCGACCATCAAGAAGGTGGTGAACGACCGGCGCGCGTCGCTGGACGAGGAAGGCGAGATTCAGCCGGCCATCCGCAAGCTGGTCAAGGACGATTTCGACCGGGGGGCGACCCTTCCGCGGGTCTGCTTCCCGGCCGACGCCGCGTCGATTCCGGACACGCCGAAGCTGACGCTCGTGGTGGCGGATCCCGATGTGGAGTGGACCGGCGCGGCGGGCGAAGACGTGCGCAAGCGGATCGCCCAGTGGACCCGAGCCCGCGGTGCCTCGCCCAGGCTGTATCCGGGCGCGCTGGTTTGGGCCGTCAAGAAGCCGGGCCGAGAACTGCGGGACAAGGTGGAGCAGTGGCTTGCCTGGAAGCGTGTCGCCAGCGAGATCTCGGCGGGCACCCTGGGAAGCGAGCTCGACAGCACCGAGCTCGCGGATATCCGCACCAAGGTGCGGGAAGCCGGTGACGCGGCTCGTGAGGAGGTGTGGGGTGACTACCGCTTCGTGGTGCTCGCCGACGCCTCGGCGCCGGACGGACTGGCGAGTATCGACCTCGGCGCCGGGCATTCCAGCAGCAGCGAGAGCTTATGCGGGCGGGTGATCTCCGCGCTCAAGTCGAGCGCGCTGCTCAACGAATCGGTCGGCGCCGCGTACCTGGAACGCAACTGGCCGCCGGCCTTGAAGGAGAGCGGGGCCTGGCCGCTGGTCAGCCTGCGCCAGAGTTTCCTCGACGGTTCGCTGACGCGCCTCGTCGATCCCGACGCCGTGCTGTGCCGGAAGATCGTGGAGTTCGTCGGCAAGGGCGACTTCGGGCTCGGCTCCGGAAGGGGAGCGGACGGCCGATTCGAGCGCGTGTCGTTTGGGGAGACCGTCGCGCCCGAGGACGTCATGTTCGAGTCGGACGTGTACCTGCTGACCCGAGCCTTGGCCGAGCAGTTGAAGGCACCGACAGCACCCGACACCCAGACGCCCGCGGACGGCGAGGACGTCTCGGATGATTCGGTCGGCGGTTCAACCGGTCCTGGGCCGGGGCCGGATGTTGTGGTCGATCCGCAGCCTCCGGAGCCGCCCGCGCCATCGGCGCAGAAGTCCTTTCGTATTCATGGAGACATCCCGCCGGAGATCTGGAACCGGCTGGGAACGAGGCTTCTGCCGAAGCTCCGCTCGGGCCAGGATCTGAAGGTGGGCGTCACGTTCGAGTTGACCGCGGACGGCGCTGGTGCCGATCCACTTCTGGCGGACCTGCGGCAGATTCTGGACGACCTGCAGCTCGGCGACAGCGTCCGGATCGATGTCGAGTGAATACGCTATTCGAGGGTCAGGTCGGGCCGGTCCGGGGCCGGAGAGGGCCGTAGGACCGGAGGCGGCGCCCGGTTGGTCAGGCCTTCCCGCGCGGACGCGGCCTGCTCCGCAGCAGAACGCGTATCCGGTCGGCGTTCGCCGCCGCGTCGCTCTCGCCCAGTTCCATCAGGCGGGTCAGGTAGGCGGGCTCGAAGGCCAGCAGGCTCAGCAAGTCGGGCGACTTGACCTCCCGTGATCCGAGTCCTCGGACCAGGTGGCGAAAAGCGCGGGGCAGTTGCGCCTCGTACTCGGCCGCAAGGCGAGAGATGTCCACCGACGGGCGGATGACGAGGAGCTCGATCGGTCGCATCCCGCGCCGCTTTTCGGGCGCCACTTCGCGGAGGAGCCGGTTGATTCGCTCCAGCTCCAGCGCATCGCGGTCGAGGTCGTCGAGGAAGACGGCATCGAGAAGCTGCCCGGCGATCTGCATCGGGGGAGGGTGGCGCCGCGTGTTCGCATCGTCGATGGTCCCGCTCGCCCCGAAACGCGTCGACACGGCGAGGATCCGATTCGCGCCGAGGTGCAGGGCCGGCGAGAAGGGCGCCGTCAGGCGGATGCCGCCGTCGCCGTGCCAGCCGTCCGTCAGGTGCACGGCGGGGAAGAAAAGAGGGAGTGCCGACGAGGCGAGCACGTGGTCGAGCGTCAGCGCGGTGTTCCGGCTGCGTCTGTCGGGCCGCGCCCATTCGCGCAGATCTCGACCCTGCGTCCATACGACCGATTGTCCGGTCCCGTAGTGGCTGGTCAGCAGGGCGAGCGCCCACAGGCGCCCCTCCGCGATGTTCTCGGCGATGCCGGCGATGTTTCCGTCGCGCGACTCGAAGACGTCCGCCAGCGTCCGGCGCAAGGGCGACGTATCGACCAGGCCCTGAACGGCCGGCGCCAGCCGGGCGCCGCCCGCGATCAGGCGCAGGCCCCACCGGACGACCAGACCGCCGAGCGAGGGGCCGTCGGTGCGGAAGACGCGTTCGGCGGTCAGGTTGCTCCAGAGGTCGAACAGCCGGTCCACCGCCTCCGTCTGGGCGCCGCGGTACGACGCGAGGAACGCGGCGTTGATGGCGCCGGCCGACACGCCGGTCACGATGGGAAAGTGGGCGTCGGGGATGTTTCTCGATACCCAGCGCAGGAAGCCGACCTGGTAGGCGCCGCGGGCGCCGCCGCCGGGCAAGAGAATGGCCAGGTCGTCGGCGCCGCGGGGCCGTTGCGTCCGCGGCCTGGCGGTGTTCGCGGGATCGGTCTCGGGCAAGTCGTGGCGTCCATCCTTCCGCTCGGGTGCGAGCAGGCACGTATAGTGTCTCACGGTGCCCGCTGCGAACGAGTCGAACGCGCTCGATCTGCGCACGGCGATCGATGGACTGCTGGACGGCGTGTCGTTCGCCGAGTTGCGCCGCGCGTCGGATCAGCTCTCCGCCGCCTATCGCGCGGGCCCGTCGCGCGGCTCCGGGTCGATCCGGACGGCGCACGACCGGCTGGCGTACCTGGCGGCGAGACTGCCGTCGACGTTCGAGGCGACCCGCGCGGTTCTGGGCGAGTTGCGCGGCCGGGCTCCACACGTGCGGGCAGAGAGCCTGTTGGAGCTCGGTGCAGGGCCGGCGCCCGGGCTCTGGGCGGCTGAGCGGTTCTTCCCGGAGCTGTCCCGTGCCACGCATGTCGAGGTCGACGCGGACATGGCGCAGTTGGGTCGACGGCTGCTGAAGGCGGGGCACTTCGATGCACGGGTCGAGTCGACGTGGTTGCTGCGTGACGTCGCACGGGCGCGTGAGCTCGGTGCGCACGATCTCGTGCTCGTCGGCTACGTGCTCGGTGAGTTGCCGGTGTCGGCCGGGGACGAGCTCGTCGACGCGGCGTGGAACGTCACCGCCGCGGCGCTCGTCATCGTCGAGCCGGGTACGCCGGCGGGCGCCGCCCGTGTGATTCGGGCGCGGGCGCGCTTGATCGACCAGAGCGGCAACGTTGCGGCGCCCTGCCCTCACGCCGGCGCGTGCCCGCTGGCGTCGGACGACTGGTGCCACTTCGCCGCGCGTGTCGACAGATCGAGCGTTCAGCGCCGCCTCAAGGGCGGATCGCTGGGCTACGAAGACGAGAAGTACGCCTACGTGGTGGTGACCCGAGGAGCCGCCGACCGGTGCGCGGCGCGGGTGCTGCGCCGTCCGGTCGCCCAAGCCCGCCGGGTATCGCTGCGCCTCTGCACATCCGAAGGGTTGCGGCAGGAACTGGTGACCCGCCGCGAGGGTGAACGGTACCGGGCCGCGCGCAAGGCACGGTGGGGTGATGGTTGGCAGCCGGCGGCGGGGGAGGCCGGTGATGGGACGGGATTGCCTGCCGCTCGTGCAGGTACTGCATGATATCATTATGGAAATACGGGGAACCAGTTTTCCGTGAAGACAACCGTCGACATCCCCGACGCGCTCTATCGTCAAGCGAAGATCCGGGCCGCCGAGGAGGGCACGACTTTGCGCGCGCTCCTGGTGAATTCTCTCGCCGAGTCGCTCGTTCGTCAGGCCTCGAACGCCGAGACACTCCCACGCCGGCAGCGGTTCGAGGTCGATGAGCGGGGCTGGCCGGTGCTCAAGCGAGCCCCCGGGGACACCACGGTCGTCACGGACGAGCTGGTGAACCGGCTGCGTGAGCTCGAGGGCGTTTGAGCGTGGACTTCCTGCTGGACGTCAACGTGCTGATCGCACGGGCGGACTCTCGCCACGAACATCATGCGCGTTGCCGTCGTTGGGAAAACGCACATGCCGCCGCCGCTCTGTGTACCTGTCCGTTGACCGAGAACGGTTTCCTTCGCATCTATGGTCATCCCAGATATCCCGGCGGTCCCGGTTCGCCGGGCGAGGCACTGGTCGAGCTCCGCTACCTCCTTGCTTTTCCCTCTCATCGGTTCTTGCCTGCCGACCTCACCGTGGCGCACGCGCCGACATTCGGAGACCTCCGCGGCGTCACTCCGAAGCAACTGGCGGATCTCTACCTGCTCGCCGTTGCCTTGCGGCATGGCGTCCGGTTCGCCACGCTGGACGAAGCCGTGCCGGCAACGCTGATTTCCGGCGGACCCGCGGCGCTCCATGTGATTCCGCCGGAAGGGGCGTGATGCAGACGAGGCGGCTCGCGGCCTCCGGAGCGGTTGTTGCGCCCGACGGCTCGCGGATTCGCGAGCTGGTCACCGTCGCGCGCGGCAGCATGGTGCATTGCACGCTGCCGAAGGGCGCGGCTTCCAGCGCGGTCGTTCACGCCACGGTCGACGAGGCGTGGTACTTCCTGGCCGGGGCGGGTCAGGTCTGGCGCAATCAGGACGGAGCCGAGTCGGTGGTCGACGTCGAGGCCGGCGTGGCGCTGACCATCGAGTGCGGGACGCATTTCCAGTTCCGCAATACGGGCGACGAGGACCTCCACTTCGTCATCGCGACGATGCCGCCGTGGCCCGGCGCGCAGGAGGCGCGACGAGTGAGGAATCACTGGCCGGTGCCGCGGGCGGGCGCAGCTTCCGACGTGTGACCGCGGATTTCCGGCGGGTCCCGGATCCGCCGGGTCCCGGATCCGGCGAGTCCGCAGACGCCGGTTCCGTTGCGGCCTGGTCGGCCTTCGACGCGGCCCGAACCCTACCTGAGAACGCGGATACGGTGCGCCTCGCTGTCTCCTACGTAGAGTGCGCCGGCCTCGTCCACCCAGATCCCGTGCGGCCGGTTCATCCTGCAGCGCCGCGGCTCGGGCTCCGGCCCGTCGCCCCGCTCGCCGGTCCCGAGGGCCGTCGTGATGATGCCGGTCGCGACGTTGATGCGCCGGATCACGTGGTTCTCCGTGTCGGCGACGTAGAGCGTGCCGTCGGCAGCGTAGGCGAGCCCCTTAGGACCGGCCAGGGTCGCCTCGCGGGCCGGGCCGCCGTCGCCGGTGTAGCCCTGCTCGCCGGTGCCCGCCACGTGGTGGATGGTCTCGTTCGCGAGGTCGATGCGGTAGATGGCGTTTCCCTCCCGCAACGCGAGATAGAGGTTGCCGTCCGGATCCAGCGCCATCGCGCGCGGTCCATTCAGCGGCGTTCCCGCCAGCGGCGCGCCGTCGGGCGTCGGCTCGCGCTCGCCGGTGCCGGCGAAGGTCTCGATGAGTCCGGTCTCGAGGTCTACGCGCCGCATCCGGTGATTGCCGATGTCGCAGATCAGCAGGCGCCCGTCCGGCGCGAAGACGATGCTGTGCGGGGCGCGGAGCTGCGCCTCGGCCGCCGGCCCGCCGTCGCCGGAGAACCCGGCCTCGCCGGTGCCGGCCACCGTGGAGATGATTCCCGTCTGCATGTCGACCTTGCGGACCGCGTGGTTGTCGCGCTCGACGATGTAGAGGTCTCCCCGCGCATCGAACTGGATCTCGTGCGGCATGTTCAGCATGGCGTCCGTCGCCTGCCCGCCGTCGCCGCCGTAACCCCGCTCGCCGTTGCCGGCAATCGTCGTCGTCCTCCCCGTCGCCAGGTTCAGGCGCCGGATCATCTGGTTGTCGAGGTCGCAGAAGTAGAGCGCGCCGTCGGGTCCGATCACCACCCCGTAGGGGTTGTTGACCTGCATGTCCGACAGGCCCGGCTCGCCGTCGCCGATGATCGTGGACACCTCGCCGAAGACCTGGAAGGTCTGCTCCAGCGTGATCGCCGTGCCGGCGTTCGCGTCGCGCACCTCGGCGCGCACCAAGTAGCGGCCGAGCGCATCGGCGTCGGTGAGATCGATTCCCGCGTAGCCGACGGACAGGCCGATGGTGCCGGCCACCGGCGCGGGCTTGGCCCGCCACAGCTCCAGGCCGGGGGCCTGGAAGAGCGAGGTGCCGTCCGGGCGGATCACCTCCAGGTCGAACGCCGTGTCGCACAGGCCGACGCGGTTCTCGGCGCAGCCGATGAAGAAGATGAACGGCGCGAGCGGCTGTCCGCGCCGGCCGATGCGGGTCGTGCTGATGGAGACCCCGGGGGTGCGCTGCACCCAGGCCTCGAGGAACTCGTCCGGGCGGTTCGACAGCACCAGCATGGCGCCGAAGCCGTTCTGCAGCTTGCGCCAGGACTCGTCGGGGAGCGGCCTTCCGCCGCTGTGCCACTGGCCCGTGGCCGGGGCCGCCAGCGCGATGCCCAGAAGTGCGGCGAGGATGAGCGTCGGAAGCGTTCGCGCCTGTCTTTTCATCGTCTTGCCTAGAAGGTGGCGATAGGGTTGAGCGGCGATCCCATGCCCTTCTCGATGCGGAGCGGTGCGGCCACGAAGAGGAACTCGTAGCGGCCCAGCTCGCGCGCCGTCGCCGCGAGGTCGTCGAAGTCGAGGTTGTCGAAGATGCCGACGCCGAGCGCGACGAGGGCCAGCCGGTGGATCGGCAATCGGACGTCGTCGGAGAACTCGTGCGGAAACGCGTCGTTCCACATGTCGTGGCCGATGAAGGAGACGCCCCGTTCCTTCAGGTAGTACGCCACGTCGGCATGGTAGCCGGCCACGCCCTCCTCGGACGGGTTCCAGGGCCCGAGCGTCGCCCGCCGCTTCCACCGGCCGGTGTGCAGCAGGATGACGTCCCCCGGCTCGACCCGCACGCCCTGGATGCGCTCGAGCTCTTCGAGATCCGCCGCGCGAATCGCCGTGCCCGGTTCCACCCATCCCTCTCCGGAGTCCTTCCCAGGCAGCAGCGTCGCATCGAACAGGATGCCGCGCGTGAAGATGCCTTCCCGCAGCGCGTGGATGCTTCCCTGCGGGCAACCCTCCGCCGCCCTGACCTGCTCGACCGTCACCCCGTTGTAGCCCTTGCCGTCGAACATCACGTGGCAGGCGACCGAATCGAGGTGGCTGTGGATGACGCCGTGGTAGGTGCCGGTGTACTGGTAGCGGTCGGAGGCGCCGGTCTCGCTGACGTTGACCACCTGCCGGTCGAGATACCACTGGCCCTCGAGCGTCGGCGCCTGGATGATGTCGTGGGCCAGCGATACGCTGCGGCCCTCGGTCACCAGCGCGGCGGCGGCCTTCCGCTTGTCCGGCGTGATGAGGTTGGCGGCGCCCAGCCCGTCGTCGGGACCCCAGCGGCCCCAGTTCGAGAGCTCTTCCATCGCGTGCAGGAACTCTGCCTCGGTGGTCATTGCGGGGCGCGTCTGGGAGTCGACGGTGACGGCGGCCGCACCGATCAGCAGCGCCACGAGAACCGGGACGACGCCGGGTCGCAGAGCGTGAGTGAACATGGTGCCTCCTTCGGCCAGTCGTGCCGAGTGGGGCAGTTTACCCCGTCTCACCCCGTCCGGCGACTACCGCCCGGCGAAGCACAGGGCGGCAGGGGCGCTCGCACGCGTCGAGGGCGAAATTCTTGGCAGATGCAAAGTTTTGCGCTATAATGATTCTGCTTCGAGCCGGAGCATCGAGGGTTATCAGGGACCACGGAGGTTGTGGGTTCGAGTCCCACTCCGTCGCTCAGGCGGCGGACAGCTCAATCCAGGACGAGAGCGCCGGGTTTTCCCTCTTGCGATCCCTTGCTCGAGGCGTTTCGCGCTGAGCCGAAGCGGCAGGGTTATCTGCTTCCAACGCAACCCCCCCTTCCGCAGCCCCTTGTTCAGTGCGCCATGACGCGAATGGACACACTGACATGCGGGTTCTCAAGAACATCCACGGCGCCCCCGCGCCCCAGTCGGAGCCGATCGCGGGCCGCGAGACCGGGATGGTCCGCAACGCGGCGGGCGGTTACGTCTTCCCCGTCACGGACTGGATCCGCCTCGAACGGTTCCTGATCCTCGGAACCGAAGGCGGCACCTACTACACCGACGCGCGCACGCTTACCCTGGGGAACGCCGCTGTCGTACGCCGTTGCCTGGAAGCGGACGGGTCACGCACGGTGGAGACCATCGTGGAGATCAGCGTCCGGGGTCGGGCCCCGTCGAACGACCCGGCGCTGTTCGCGCTGGCGATGGCGGCGAGCTTCGGCGATCCGAAGGACCGTCGGGCTGCCGGCGAGGCGCTGCCCCGGGTCGCTCGCATCGGGACGCACCTGCTGCACTTCGTCTCCTTCGTGAACGACATGCGCGGTTGGGGACGGTCGATCAAGCGCGCCGTCGGGCGCTGGTATACGGATCAGGAACTGGACCGGCTGACCCGCCAGGTGCTCAAGTATCGTCAGCGCGACGGTTGGAGCCATCGTGACGTGTTGCGACTGACCCACCCGAAGTGCGCCTCCGGGCAGCGGCTGAACGATCTCATGAGGTGGGTCACACATCCGGACACGACGCAGGTCGATCCGAAGCAGTTGCCGCTGGTGGACGCATTTCAGCGGCTACAGCGGGCGGAGACCGTCTCGGAAACCGCCGGGCTGTTGAAGGAACACGCGTGGCTGTCGCGCGAGATGGTGCCGACCGAACATCTGGCGCAGAAGGCCGTCTGGGAGGCGCTGCTCCCCAATCTGCCGATGACCGCGCTCGTGCGGAACCTGCCGGTGATGACGCGGCTCGACGCCCTGCGGCCGCTGGCGGACGCAACGCGTGCGGTGACGGCGCGATTGACCGATCCGGAGGCGCTGCGCGCGGCCCGCGTGCATCCCCTGGCTTTGCTGGTCGCCTCGCGTACCTATGGCCAGGGCCGTTCGGAGCGCGGGTCGAGTACGTGGACGCCGACGCCCGCAGTCGCGGAGGCGCTGGAGCAGGCCTGCGTACTGGCGTTCGATCACCTGGAGCCGATGGCCGGGCGCGTCTATCTCGCGGTCGACGTGTCCGGATCGATGGGCTGGTCGCACGTTGCCGGGCTGTCGAACCTGACGGCGCGGGAGGCCGCCGCGGCCATGGCGATGGTCATCGCCCGACACGCCGATCGGCACGTCATCAAGGGTTTTTCGGCGGCCGGCGGTGGAGGTCCTTCCAGCGGTGGATGGGCGCACCGGACCGCCATGCAGGCGTTGCCGATTACGGGTTCCAGCACGCTCCGCGAGGCGGTCGAGGCGACCACCGACTTGCCGTTCGGCGGTACGGACTGCGCACTGCCGATGCTGGATGCCCTGGAACGGGGAATCGAGGCCGACGTCTTCATCGTGCTTACCGACAACGAGACGTGGGCGGGGCGGATGCACCCGAGCGAGGCCCTGCGCCAGTACCGGCGCAGGACCGGCATTCCGGCCAGGCTGGTGGTGGTGGGGATGACGGCCACCGAATGCAGCATCGCCGATCCCGAGGATGCCGGCATGCTGGACGTGGTCGGGTTCGACACCGCCGCACCGAACGTGATTCGAGAGTTCGTCGGAGGCGTTGCCGCGTGAGAGGGCGGGTTCTCGGTCCCCGTACCGAGTGAGACCTGCCAGGGTCGTCGTTGCCGCGAGCCGAAGGGCGCGCTGAGCCGAAGCGCGAGGGTTATCTGCTTGAAACGGAGACCTACCCTCCCGCACTCCTTGTTCAGCGCATTCTCGCCGCGCGTCGGCGTACCGAGGGGGGCCGGAAGGCCCCCTGGAAAGTCTCCCTGCACGCGCGTCCAGCGCAGCAGGTTTCCGCTCCGTAGTTGCCGTCGTGGCGAGCCTGCCGTTTCTAGTATCCCTCCAGGACCGGGAACCGTTCGTCGTCCGGAAGCGGTTGCACGTCAAGTGCGTTGAGCGCCATCGACACCATCCGGTAGCGCGCCGCGCTCAGGGTGATGCTCATCATCTGGTGCGTGTCGTAGCGCGACGACAGGTCCGCCCAGGTCTCGTCGGCGATCATCGAGTCGCGGAACATCTCGTTGGCGGCGTCGATGAGGGCGAGCTCGTTGGCGCCCCAGCCCGACTGATCGCGGCCCTGCGCGATCCAGACCGGATTCAGGCCGTGGTCGCGGGCCCGGCCGACGCTGCCGACGTGCTTGGCCCACTCGTAGACCGCGCCGGAGTTCCAGCCCATGCGCAGGATGAGCAGCTCGCGGTCGTGCGGCGTCAGTCGCGACCGCTCCGGATCGAGCACGTAGCGCGGGTTCAGGTTGCGCGCCTCCACCATCGTCGGGTGCTGCAGGAACGTTCGCGAGACCCGCAGGCCGTCGCCTTCGACCGGCTCGACGCGCGGCGTCGTCAGCGGCGGCTCCTGGTCCGGGACCACCACGCGATAGCCGACGTCGTCCACCGGCATCAGGGCCTCGGCCGGGACGCCGTCGTCCGGCTGGATGCCGAGCGAGTTGAAGAGGATCGCGTTGGTGGTGGTCCAGCCCACGGTCATTACCGCGTCGATCAGGTTGTGGGTGTCGAACTGCTCCGCCAGCGCCTCCCACGTCCGGTCGGTGACCGCCGCGTGGCGGAACAACTGGTCCGCGAAGCCGATGAGGATCGCCTCGAACGGGTCCCAGTCGTCGCCCGGACCCTGGGCCACGAGCATGACCTCAGCCGCGGTCAGGCCCGCCTCGGCCGCGCGGCTCGCCTCTGCCGCCCAGATGTTGGCGCTCTGGGTGAGCCACGCGGTGCGCAGGATGAGGATGGCGCGGTGGCGCGGCGACAGCGTCGATTCGTTGGCGATGTAGTTGGTGAACGGCAGCACGCGGTCGGCCAGGGCGGGCACCCGGGCCAGCGTGCGCACGACGTTGGCGGAGTGTCCGTCGGCCGAGTGTTTCTCGACGCTCGCGCGCTGCTCGGCGGTCCGGTCCGCTTCCGCCAGCGGCGGCACGCGCGCATCGGTCAACCGCACCGCCGGCACGACGGTGCCGGGCGCCTCGGTGATGGCGCGGGCGGGCTCGATGCGCAGCAGGGCGCCGTTGTCCTCCTCCGTCAGCACGTACAGGTAGCCGTCGGGTCCCTGCTGGACGTCGCGCACCCGCTGCTTCAGCTCCATCAGCAGCCACTCGCGGCGGATCTCCTGTCCCTGCCGGTTGAAGACGACCCGCTCGAGGTGGCCGGTGTGCTGCATCCGGCCCACCATCATCGAGCCGACGAAGAGGTTGCCGCGCCAGGCGGGGAAGTGCTCGCCGTCGTAGAAGGTGAGGCCCGACGGGGCGATCGACGGCCACCACATCACGTGCGGTCCGGTGAACTCGGGCAGCCACGGCGTCTCGGTGATCGGCCGGCCGCCGTAGGTGCGGCTGTAGGAGGCGATGGGCCAGCCGTAGTTCGAGCCGGGCTGGATGATGTTGGCCTCGTCGCCGCCCTGCACCCCGTGCTCGGTGGCCCACAGCTCGCCGGTGTCCGGATGGAAGGCGAGGCCGATCTGGTTGCGATGGCCCATCGTCCAGATCTCGGGGTGGTAGTCGGGGTCGCCGACGAACGGATTGTCGTCGGGCGCCGTGCCGTCGTCGTTCAGGCGCAGCAGCTTGCCGAAGTGGGTTTGCCCGTCCTGGGCGTACTCACCGGTGCCGGCGAACTCGAACGCGCCGCCGACGGTCATGAACAGCTTGTTGTCCGGTCCCCAGATCAGCCGCGACGCCGCGATGCCGCCGCCCCAGCCGTCGGCGACGAAGATGTCGCGCGTCTCGGTCAGCGCGCCGGCCCCTTCGTCGAGGCGCCCGCGCGCCAGCGCCACGGTGGCGCCCTGCCGACCGTCGCGCTCCTCCCCCTGCGAGTAGGTGAGATAGACGAGGGTGTCGTCCTCGGGATGGACCACCACGTCCATCAGCCCCGCCAGCCGCACGCCGGTGAAGACCTCCGGCACGCCGGGAACGTCCCCGTCGAGGAGCTGCCCGTTGCGGATGACCCGCAGCGTGCCCCGGTCGCGCTCGGTGACCAGGATGTCGCCGTTGCGGCGGAACGCCATCCCCCACGGGTGATCGAGCCCGGTCACGATCGGCACCACGCGGATGCGCGGCTGCTCGGCCGTGTACAGCACGACCGGCCGGTCCGGCGGCGGCAGGCCGGGCACGCCCCGCAGCGCGGAGGCGCCGGTGCGGTTCTGGGCCCCGGCCGTGGTCTGGAGCAGCGCGGCGCAGGCGATGACGACGGCGGCGGCGAGCGCGGTGCGGAACGGCGTCGTGCGGGTCATGGATTCCTCCCCGTGGCGTGGGGACAACTCTACCGGAAACGGGCGGGGAGAGTTCTGCGAGAGTCGCGCTGCGTCGGTGGGCGCGTGCGATCGCCCGCACCTCGCGCACCGCGCAGGCCTCAATGCCGTCGGCTTCTCATTCTGAACCTGAACCCCTTGTCCGGAACGAAGGAGGGAAAGAGAACCCAACGGTCCGTCTTCAATTCATAGGTCGGCGGAACCAGCTCCATGTCGGCCTCGTGCAGCAGGGTCGCGACAAGTAGCGGCAGTTGCGTTTCGGCGAACCCGCGGCCGGCGCAATGATGCACGCCGACGCCGAAAGGCGCGAACACGCCCGGCTGCTTGTGTTCCTCACGCCCCGGCAGGTAGCGGTCTATGTCGAACCGCTGCGGATCGGGAAAGTGCTCCGGCAGGTCGTGCGTGACGAAAAAGGCGAGGAACAGATCCGCACCCGCGGGAATCCGGTGTCCGTCGAAGTCGAACGACGTGGTCACCTTGCGTTGAATCCCCGGGACCGGCGTATACATGCGCAGCGCTTCGAGCATGATCCGGTACAGGACGTCCAACTCGTGCACCTTCGCCGCATCCGGTGTACCGCCGGCGAACAGGGCGTCCGCCTCGGCCTGCGCCCGCTCCCGCAACGCGGGGTTCTTCAGCACGACGTAGAGCATGCAGGCGCCGATGCTCCCCACGGTCTCGACGCCGGCGAACAGCGGCAACAGGGCGGTGAGCGGGAGGTCGCACTCGGGGAGGAACATCGGGTCGGCGCGGTGCAGCGTCAGGATGTCGTCGATCGCGTTGGCCTTGCGGGCGTGCTGCTGCAATTGGTGTTGCGTCAACCACCTGTCCGACAATTCCGCCGCGCGGCGGAGCGCACGCCGCTGCCGGGGCGTCCTGGGCAATCGGGGCGTATGCAGGAAGCCGCGGGTCACGGCCTCTCTGAGGACCAGGCGCACGTCGTCGATGTACTCCGCTGTCGACGATTGCGCGACGATTGCGCTCGTCGTCTCGCCGACCAGGCGGAGGATGGCAGGGAGAGCGCGCAACGGCGCGTTCAGCGGCATCGCGGCCACGGACCGCCGGATGACATCCACCGCTGCGGGGATCTCGGATTCGATGAGCTGCCGGGAAAGGCCGTCCCTGGTCTCGCGGCGCATCCGAACGTGGTCCTTGCCGTTCATGTTCAGCACGAAGCGCGTGGCGCCGAACTCCGCACAGAGCGGATCCCACATGTCGGACGTATGCAAATGCATGCGCTCCGAGCGGGACACGAACAGGTTGGCTTCCTGTCCTGCCAGGGCGACGAAGTTGCGCGTCAACGTCTTGACCCTGAAAACAGGCCCGACGCGCTGGTACTCCTGCACGAAGAACGTCCTTGGGTCGCGCGCCACGGCGAACGTGCTGCCCACCAGCGGCCAGCCGCGGGCCAGCGGCAGACCGGCGCCGCCGTCGCGCGCGGCGCGAGCCGCCGGTCGTACCATGCGCACCAGGGTCGCCACGGCCCGCCCGATCAGGTCGAGGCGGCTGACGATCGCGATCCGTTTTCGCGCCTTGACGAGTTCCTCTGCCGTGAGGAGCTTTCGCCAAACGTCGCAGGCATCGACCAGGCTGATGATCACGATGTCCGCCGGGTCCGGGATGTCGTCGCTGAACAGAACCCGCATGATGCGCAGCCTGACGTGCTCCTGCGTCGCTCCGTTCGTCGATGGATAGCGCCGCGCGTGCGCCACCTCCGGCGTCAGGGACAGGAATGCGTCCTCGCCGGGCTCGCGGAGTATGCCCCGGGAGACCAGCCGGGCAATCGTCCGCTCGCGGATCTCGTGCGCCCGCCGGGCCGTGCGTTCCACCCAGTACAACGCGTCATGCGTCTCTTGCGCGCCGACGATGTCGGCCAGCGTGGGGTCGAGCACGTCGTCACCGAGCGGCATTGGATCGCTGGGCGTGAGGTTGTCCAAATCGGTATCGATGCGATTCGCCAATTGCAGGTCCATCAACACCGCGCCGGCGAGAACCAGATGTTCCGTACGTTCGGTCATCGGGAGGAGCGTGCCGTGTTGCTCGTCCAGGAGAAACAGCAGGAACTCTTCGGCGGCAAGCAGCATCACTCACGCTCCCGGTCGGATACTCGATGCGCCGCCCTGTTCGGGTGCAGGGTCCCGGTCGCCACCGAACGTCTCGAGCGCCCGGTTCTCGACCCGCAGCCGTGCCCGGAGCACCAGCAGGTTCAGCACGGAGGCGGCTGCCGCCAGGATCCAGGCGCCGAACATCAGCGGCACCACGGCCATTTCGCCGCACACGATGAAGTAGTTGGGGTGCCGCACGTAGCGGTACGGGCCGCTGCGGATCGGCGCGACGCCCGGCAGCACCACGATACGCGTCGTCCAGCGCGACCCCAACGTGGCGATCACCCATACGCGCCCGCACTCCAGCAGCACGAAGACGGCGAGCAACGGCAGCGACACCGCCGTCCGGGGATCGATCGTTGCGGGCAGCGCGAGCAACCAGCCGGCGTGCAGGGCGACCATCGCCGGGTAGTGCCCGCGGCCGACTTCGACGGCGCCCCGAGCCAGGAGCGCCCGGTGGTTGCGGAGGGCGAAGCCCAGCTCGGCCAGACGCTGAAGCACGAGGAAGCCGACGATGACGTACAGGGCAGGCATCAGTCCGACTCCAACACCAGGTACCCGATCGAGAAGCCGGGCCCCAGCCCGGTCATCAGATACCGCCGCACCCCTCCGTGCCGCCCGTTGTCGGCGGCCGAGGTCATGAGGACGCGCTTCAGGATGAAGAGCACGGTGGCCGCCGACATGTTGCCGTAGTCGCGCAGAATCTCCCGGGACGCGGCGAGGCCGCCGGACGGGAGACCGAAGGCGTCTTCGAGCGCCTCCAGCACCTTGGACCCGCCGGGGTGGCAGATGAAGTCGTCGACGTCGGCGAGCTCCAGGCCCACGGAAGCGAGAAAGTCGTCGGTGACGCGCCGCACCCGGTGTCTGGCGAAATCGGGAACGCCGCGCGCCAGCCGCAACTCCAGCCCCTGTTGCGTGACGCGCCAGCCCATGACGTCGAGGCTGCGGGGCCAGGTATGCTCGCCCCAGGCCCTGATCGCGGGTCCGGGTCCGTCCGTGGTCAGCACCGCGCCCGCCGCGCCGTCGCCGAACAGAGCGGTGGCGACGATGTTCGCGGTCGTCCGATCGCTGCGGCAGAAGGTGAGGGTGCAGAGCTCGACGACCAGGCACAGGATGCGGCTGCCGGGCTGGGCGCACGCGCAGGCGGCGGCGCGCGCCAGCCCCAGCGCCCCGCCTGCGCATCCGAGGCCGAACACCGGCAGGCGCTGCACGTTGCGCCGAAAGGGCAGCTCCTCCATCAGCCGGACATCGAGCGCGGGCACGGCGACGCCCGTCGACGAGACGGTGACGAGCGCGTCGACGTCGCTGCACGCCAGGCCGGCGACGGTCAGGCTGTCGATGGCCACCTGCTTGAGCAGGTCGATCGCCCTGTCGATGTACAGATCGTTCTTCAACTCGAAGCTGTGTGCCTGTTCGTACCAATGGACGGGGGCAGCGGCGTACCGCGTCTCGATCTCGGCGTTCAGGAAGAGCTGCTTCAGACGGTCTCGCCTGGACGGCGGAATGTCGAACGAGCGCTGGAAGAAATCCAGCGCCTCGTCCTGAGGGACCCGGTGGGGCGGCACTGCGGTGGCGAGCGACGCGATTCGCGGCCGGGTCTGGTTGGACCCTGTCGTCATCGGGTGAGCTCCGCCCGCGTGGGGTCGCGGGAAGCGAACCGCGGAGGGGCGTCGCCGCGGCCGGACGCGAACAGCCACCGCGTCAGTTTGCTGCGCTTGAGACTGCGCCTTCCGAGCGCGCCGACCGCCAGGCCCCACAGGAAGGACCGCAGCAACCCGCGCAACTGAACCGGGTCGAGCCACGACCGCACTCCCGCCATCCACATGAGCGCCAGGCGCAGGGCGACCATGTGTCGGAACATCCGAAACAACGAGCGGGGGATCTCGTCGTCGCGGCAGTGCTCGAACCAGGAGTGGTTCAGTGCGAAGGCCGACTGCACCCTCACGCCGGCGCGGACCGATCGCGAGGGCTGTCGCGCGGCCGCCCGGGCAATGAGCGGCTCGAAGTCGGTCAACTGCCGGTCCAGTCCGTGTGCCGGCCGCCCCAGACTGGCCATCATCGCCGCCCCGACGGCATCGGCGTGATAGCCGTTGAGTAGCAGCGGCAGCGCGACATGAAAGAAGCCGACCACGTGGAGGTGCATGCTCAGGCGGCACTGATACCCGGCCTGCATGACGTCGTACAGCCTCGCGACCTGACCTTCCCCCAGTCCCAGGAAACCGGCGTAGGCTCGGTCGAGGGTGCTGACGTATCGTGCGGTCGAGCCGCCGTCCAGGTCGCGGCGGATCATGGCTCCCACCTGCTGAATTGCCATGGTCACCAGTGCAAGACCGGTGCTGTACAGAGGATCCACGGTATCGGCGGCATCTCCGATGAGGAACCACCCCTGGGAGGAGTACCGCTGCCGGGCGCGGTACATGTAGTTCCGGTACAGGTTGGTGTCGACCACGATCCCGCTCCGGACCAGGTCTCCCAGGATCGGGTGCTCGCGCGTCACCCGGTCGAGGAACTCCGGTATGGACGTCACGGGCTCGGGAAACAGGTCCGGCCGGCAGGTAAGCCCGACGCTCATCATCTGCCTGGACGGTTCGGCCCGGACCGGAAGCAGCCAGACCCAGTTGCCCCGTCCGAAGAAGTGATGCGCGGCATAGTACGCGTCGGGGCGGCGAGCATCGCTCGTGACGGCGTCGATGCGATCGAGAATGGACGCGTCGAAGTCCGCCAGACGGAACCAGAACGAGCTGCGCTGGTACGGGGCGGTGTCGCCGAGGTGCAGTTGACGCGCCAGCAGTCGGCGCCGTCCGGTGGCGTCGATCACCCAGCGGGCCGTGTGCGTTCGTACCGTCCCGTTGCTGCGCCGCACCACGACCCCGTGCTGCGCGCCCGAGCCTAACTCGACCCGCACCACCTTGCCGTCGACGTGCTCGACGCCGTTGTCGTGATTCAGTTGCCGCAACGCGTCGTCCAGAGTGAACCGGTTGACGAGAAACGACGGCAGCGGCGGATTGGTGGGGACGGCGTCCACGACATAGCGCGGGTCCGCAGGGATCGAGGGATCCAGCTTGTAGTAGAACGTGAGCCCGTACTTGGGGAGCTGTTTCTCGACCAGATGCCGTCCAAGACCAACTTCCTGGAGGAGTTGCGTGCTGAACTCGACCAGCGATTCGCCCACTATCGGCAGCGTCCGGACCGCCGGTCCCACGACGTCGACGCGCAGAGCGGGCATGTGTCGCGTGAACCAGGCAGCCGCGAGGTTGCCTGCGATCCCGTTGCCCATGATCAGCACGTCGCAATCCACTCTGGCCACACGACTCTCCTCGAACCGGCGTGCCGTGGCGGCTCCACTCCCACCGGAGCCTGCGCGCCGGTCCATATGGCCGTACACAGGGCGACGCCGGCAGGTGGTCACGATGCGGAACATGCACGCGAAGATCGGCGAGTTGACGGTGGCGCGGGTTCGTCCCGCAGAATCAGGATCGACCCGACCACACCGGGAAGCTTGAGAACCAGCCGACGGCCGCATGCACGCCGGCCGGCGCGGCCGACGACGAAATGCTGGCAAGTATAGCAGCACGTATACGAATATAGTGCTAACATAGCGTCCTAGTGGGCGAAGAATAGGCGTATTTCGACCCAATTCTGGTATTGCACCCTGCAACTGCGACACAAGCGCCAGGTGCCGAGCGATGACCAACTCCGATGACACCCGGGCCGAGAGCCCCGCGACCGACGCGGCACGCCGGCCCGCCCTGAGCAGGGCGTTGCTGCGCATCAGCGCAAGCCTCGACCTGGAAACCGTCCTGCAGGAAGTGGCCGACGGCGCCTGCGAGCTCACCGGCGCGCGCTACGGCTGCATCGTCACCGTCGACGAGTCGGGAACGCCCGGGGACTTCGTCACCTCGGGCCTGACCGAGGAGGACCACCGCCGGGTGGCGGCGTGGCCCGACGGCCTGCGGCTCTTCGAGCAGCTCCGCGACCTGCCGGGGCCGTTCCGGATCCCGGATTTCGCCGCCTTCGTGCGTTCGTTGGGAGTGACCTGGGACGTCGTGCTGTCAAGCGCCTGCATGAGCACGCCGCTGCGCCATCTCGGCGCCCATGTCGGCAACTTCTTCCTCGGCGACAAGGAGGGCCGGGCCGAGTTCACCGACGAGGACGAGGAGGTGTTGTTGCTGTTCGCGGCGCAGGCCGCGGCCGCGATCGTCAACGCCCGCACCTTTCGGGCCGAGCAGCGCGCCCGCGCCGATGTCGAGACCCTGGTCGAGACCTCGCCGATCGGCGTCGTGGTATTCGATGCGCGAACCGGCCGTCCGGCGTCGTTCAACCGCGAGGCAAGGCGTCTGTTCGAGGTCCTGCGCGTCCCCGGCCACCCTCGCGAGCACGTGCTCGAGGTGGCGACCTGCCGCTTCGCCGACGGGCGGGAGATCGAGCTCGACCGCTTCCCGCTGATCGAGACGATGAAAAGCGCCCAGACGCTGCGCGCCGAAGAGATGGTGGTCTCGACCCCTGGCGGGCGCAGCATCCGCGTGCTGCTCAACGCGACCCCGATCCACGCCGAGGACGGCACGGTCCGGTCGTTGGTGGCCACCGCGCAGGACCTGGCGCCGCTCGAGGCGCTCGACCGGATGCGGGCCGACTTCCTGGGGATGGTGAGCCAC
The DNA here is from genome assembly GCA_009861545.1 of Acidobacteriota bacterium. NCBI lineage: Bacteria > Pseudomonadati > Acidobacteriota > Acidobacteriota bacterium. The sequence continues at coordinate 65,643 of VXME01000029.1, forward strand.
GAGCTGCGCACGCCGCTGGCCGCCATCAAGGGTTCGACGACGACGGTGCTGGATCCCGCCCAGAGCTTCGGTCCGACGGAGACGCGGCAGTTCTTCCGCATCATCGACGAGCAGGCCGACCGCATGAGCGCGC